>JAOACW010000011.1 GCA_026417625.1 Syntrophales bacterium
GAAATTCAAGTACTGTGGTAGGAGTCCTAGTGCTAGCGGTTCTTGTAGCAAAAGCCCGACAAAAGGCCTTGTGCTTAATCGCTAATCGACATGAATTTTTCAACTTTTTGAGAGGGGTGAGCAACCAGTTTACCCCTCCGCTCACCAATGAATTTAAGGAGATGCGCCTATGGGGTGGTCAATTCAGTGTAACAACCCTGATTGCAAAGAATACACATGGGCATCGAACATAGTAGATTTGATAGACAATCATACCGACTCTCAAGGATGGTTTGTTTGCGGGCGTTGTGGTGCTTCCGGTTTCATCAAAAAATCCTTCGACTTGCAAGAGCCAGGTGAAACGTGGAAGCCATATTTGCGTGGGGCCATTCGCCTCGGAGATCCAGAGGAAACTTATCAGCCTTTTGTTTTCATGGTCAGCTACGAACCAAATGGGACGGTCAATGACCTATGGTTCTCTTACTACAAAGACCTTCGTGAAACTGGAGGTCGCCTAAAATTGGGCTATGGTCCAGGTGGCCCTCCAGTTTTGGGAACAGAGCAGATATTGTTCTTGCTAAAAACCTTGACGAAGCTCGGCTTGATAGACAAAAACAAAATTATAGAGTTGGTGGAATAACAACCGCATCAACTAGGATTGACAATTCCGTTGCGCTCTGTACTAGCCCCCATTTACACCAGACACCCTTCTAACCAAAATACGTCCGTCCGCCAGAGGCGCATACATCATCCCTATAAAAAGCTTAAGATGAGATCTCCAAGTAGGATGATGAAAGAATAAGGATAGTGGGAATAGCTCTTTTTTAGAAAGCAATAGAAACTCACATAAGTTTCCTCTGTTTAATGTATGTTCAGTTGATTTTGTGCTGTAACTTTAAAAACCTGCCGAGGTGTTTGTCCAATTTTGTTGTATGATTTAAAAGCCAATCCGTAACCAGTATCTGCGCCTTAAAAAGAAGAAATACCCTGTGAGTATTGAGGTCTTTTCTTATCTCCTCTTTAAATGCAGTGAAATAATCTGTAAACTGCCTGTGTTGATTTATCTGGAGGTCCACAAAGGGGTAATCAATCTCTCTCATAAGCTCCTCTTCTGTTTGAAAGTGCTCAACAACATAATTACTCAAAAATTCAATGAGATTGTTTAATTGCGAATAATCATATGCCCTGTCCATAGCCTCTACGAGACTGCTGGCATGTTCAATGAGACTTTTATGCTGTTCGTCTATGACCGGATGACCGATAAGCATGGAATCATCCCAGCGGACAGCAAGACCTGCTTCGCCGCTACTCTCGTGGATACCGGTTTCAAGGAATCGCTTGCAACGTTCATAGTATACCCGGGCAACAGTATCACCCGGTGCAATATCCAAACACTGAGACAACATATCCATTGCCTCAGGGATTTTTTTCAGGTGATAATGGGCAAGAGCTTCTTCAAAAATCCCTTTAGTCTCCATTTTTGCCTTTCTCAATTTTAAAGGATCCTTATCAAAGACCTCATATATAGATTGACATTGCTGTTTCCCCTTAACCTTTACCCTGTCGACAAAACGGATATGATAAACTGAAGAATCATGAAGGCTATAATATGTATGTTCGCTTATTAAAATCGATGTCATATAATCTTTTGTCATGGATTCTATACGCGAGGCAAGGTTCACGGCATCACTTATCACTGTACTTTCCATATAGTGTTTTCCCCCTATTATTCCAAGCATCATCAGGCCTGTATTGATGCCAATACCTATTTTTATTGATTTATGCCCTTTTCTCTCCAGCGCTGAATTGTAAGCCTCAAGTTCTTCAAGCATACCTATTGCGCCCTTTAATGCCGAATCAGCACCCTGTGGAAAAAGTGCCATGATCCCATCACCTATATACTTGTCTATGATCCCTCCTGAATTTGCAATAACCGGCTCCATCCTTTCGAGGTAAGAATTTATAAAAGAAAAATTATCCTTAGGTGACATATTTTCCGAAATGGCTGTAAAATCTCTTATATCAGAAAAAAGTATCGTCATGGTGATCTCTATATGGTCACCAAGCTCTACATTCATTATATTGTCTTTGCCCATCAATTTAATAAATTCCTGGGGAACAAAACGACTGTACGCATCAATTATTTTATCAATGGATTTATCCATGGACATCCATCAACCTATTTGAAAGATTTTCCGCATCAGTGTCCCATATTCCACTAAGAGGCATCGCCAGAGGCAAGAAAAGCAGCCGTTTTTGCCACCTCTTCTAGCTCACCACTTCTCAAAAGCGTCTGATCGATAAAGGTCACTGTTCGGCAATGCTATTGGTAACACAAGACAACGTTTTTTATAAGAACAAGTTTTGCTCCTCTCTATTTATCCAACAGCATCTCCACGTGCTCAAGAAACTGTGCGATCACCCCAATTGCTTAACCAGTCTGTGGATCACTGTTCTTTTAACCACGAGGCTATCTCTTCTTTCGTTGGAATCTTACCCATAGATTTCACTTTTCCGTTCACCATAACGGCTGGAGTGGAGAGAACCCCGTGTTTCGCGTACTCTTTAACATCCTTTACCTTCGTTATAGTGGCCTCTGTTCTTGTCTCCTCTAGGACCTCCTTGACCATTTTTTCAACAGCCCCACAACGGGCACATCCTGGCCCAAAAATCTTTATTTCCATATTAAACCCCCTTCAGTTTTTTTAAGCCACATGTTCAAAAAACTATCCCCAAAAACCCATTTAAGCTTAATGGCCCACATACGCCGCCTTGGGTTTTATATATACCCAAAACAGCATTGTCAATCTCAGTTCACCTGTACCCATTTGAAAACATCAAGACCGAAAGACCAAGGGAGAGCTCACAATTCAGAATTTCTTTACATTAAAGTCAACTATAATTACTCACACCATTTCGCACATTTCTCTCTTTTTCCCCTGAACAATCTCCACGAGGTATTCCGCCTTTAAGGTATCAAAGTTATAATAATCCGCATCGAGAAGATAAGCCATCCTTGCAGCCAAGTCGGTTTTAAGAAAATTTCTCTTATCTTCTGTATCTATAACGATGTAGTCCGTTGACGGTAGTTTTTTGAGATAAAAGGACAACCTCTTTAACTCTTCCCAGACAGGAATACCCGATATGCTGTGGTTAGCCCGCCCGTCAGTGATGAGTACAACCAAGAACCTCATATAAGGTGTTTTTAAAGTCATCTTTTTTACAAGGTTATACGTTTCCAAAAGACCAGCAGACAGTGGAGTTTTCCCTCCCACAGGCAATCCTTTCAATCTTTTATACGCCATTTCCACACTGGATGTGGGAGGAAGTACCACTTCCGCACTATCTTTGCGAAAAAGTACCAGAGCAACCTTGTCCCTCTTCTGATAGCAATCGAGAAGCAATGACTGTATAGCTCCTTTCGTCTCTATCATTCTTTTATTAACACCCATAGAACCGGAACCATCAACAACAAATACAACAAGGTGTCCTGTTCTCTTCTCTCTCTGTTTGAACCTCAAATCCTCATCTCGGAGAATTATCTTGTCCTTTCTTCCCCGTAAGATCTGAAATGGTGCCGCCGCACGGATCGTAGCATCAAAAGCAATATCACCGTTTCTTCTCAATACACTACGTATATATCTACCGGATGCGCCCCGGCTTATCGTCTTGGTTCTTCTACCTCCTCCACGGCGGATAATCCTATCTTTCTTTAGTAAAAAACGGCGAACCTTAAATGAAGATCCTATTTCGAAAACGTGTTCCTTTGACCTAGTCTCCCCAATGTAACGGACATTAGCACAGCAATCTCCTTTCTCTCCTACATTAGAGTACTTCTCCCCTCTATCTCGCCACTCAGAATGGTCATGATGGCGTTCATGATCAGCAGAACCATTCCCCATTTTTTGTACAGCTTCATGCACAAGATGATCTTCATCAAAACATGACTTCCTATGAGCAAAAACAAAAGGAGAAACCACATCCACATGCTCCTTAGACACTTCGGTGGCACCGGTAAAGGCAGCAAAGGCGCGGGAAGCGTATAACAGAAAAATTTCGCCTCTGTGTCCCTCAATTTTATTTGTTACACACAAATCAACTATGTACTCCATAATCCGCTCTGAAATACGAATATCACTGAGCCCCAAACGGGCATTTGCGATCCTACGTCTTAGCTCTTCATCACCGTCAGGCGGATCATTGTCCAAAAACCTACGCAACACATCTGCCCTCTCTTCAAAATCAGGGTGAGAAACAAAAAATACACACATGCCGAAACGATCAAGGAGGTGGGGTGAAAGCTCTCCCTCATCTGGGTTCATGGTAGCTACAACAATAAAATCACTAAAAGGAGGGGAATCTTCTGAGAGAGATAAACTCATACCCTGTTTTTTTAACAGCACACTTAATATTTCCGGAGGGAGAAGGTTTATATCATCTATATACAGAATTCCACCCGCAGCACGATCCAGTACCCCCTTCTGGACCACCTTCGCTCCACTTTTGATGCTCGCTTCAATATCTAAGCTCCCTACGAGGGATTCTATTGTAACGTTTAAAGGGAGCTCCACATACGGCATCCCATCCTGCAAAAGATTCCTGACCTGCCTTGCCAAGGTGGATTTGCCACAGCCTCTTCCCCCAACAAAGAGCACACCACCACAGTTCTTATCAATGGCATTAAGAACCAAAGCGAGCTTTGCATTTTCATGACCAACAAAACTTGAAATTAGCATAAGATTAATACTCCGCTAGTAAAGATAAAACCTTTTCGTGACTGTGTTCCACATCCTCAAATGGTGAACGCTTTAACCTGTGACTCAGTGCTAGTGCGGCCGCCTCTTTGATATCAGACTCTTCAATGGATGATTTTCCATATAAGGCAGCAATAGCTCTGGATGCTTTCATTATTACTATATCCGCTCTATGGCCATCAATGTTAAAAGATGAGGTGATCTCTACAATCCTCTCCAGCACTTCATTCGTCAGGACAATACTTTCCAGTTTAGCTTTAGCATTTGCGATTGTTGTGGCAAGGGACCTCTGTTCATGTTCCCATCGCTTGGCAAAAGTCTCCGGATCTGCATCAAAAGAAGCTCTTCGTCGGAGTATTTCCACTCGTAATTCTTTGTCAGTTACAGACGAGACTCGGACACACAATCCAAAGCGATCAAGAAGCTGGGGACGGAGATCGCCCTCCTCAGGATTCATTGTCCCCACAAGGATGAACCTCGAGGGATGAGAAAAGGAGACACCCTCCCTTTCAACAGTGTTTACACCCATAGCAGCGGAGTCGAGTAAAAGATCCACCAGGTGGTCCTCCAAAAGATTAACTTCATCCACGTAGAGAAAGTTTCTGTTGGCCTCAGCAAGAATCCCCGGTTCGAATCTCTTCTCCCCTCTTTTCAGGGCATACTCAATGTCCAATGTTCCCACCAGCCTATCTTCCGTAATACCAAGGGGCAATTCCACAACCCGCATTTTCTTGTGTGCCCGCTCGAGCACCCCTTTTCTTTCTATAGATTCCTTACACCTCTGACACAATGGACCATCAGGGTCACAATTGAAGGGACAGTCCTTGACAACCTCGATCTCTGGAAGCAACTCTGCAAGAGCACGAACTGCGGTACTCTTGGCTGTCCCCTTCTCACCCATTATCAGCAAACCACCAATGGTAGGATCAATAACGTTTATGACCAGTGCTTTCTTCAACGCCTCCTGACCCACAATAGCTGTAAAAGGAAAAACTATCATTTACTTTCCTCCCATTCTTCTCTCCATTTTGACGCATCAGCTACAGTATAGATATCTATGTTACCTCCCTGAAAATCGCCACGGACATTTTCCATCCGCTCCTCCAAAAAACCCTCGATCTCCATGTAGATTTCCCTCAAAGCTCCCTCAACGTCAGGAGAAGGTGTCCAGAGTCCCCTTTCTGTAGCTTCCAACAATCTTCGGGCCATTTCTTCTAAGGCCCATGGGTTACTCTCCGCAAAAAACCTTCTATTTTCTTCATTCATAACGAAGGTCCGTGCGATATCGTCAAAAATCGTTCCGTCCACCTCTTTAGCCGTTGCCTGCCAACCGTACAATCTACCAACCCTTTTGCTTATTTCACTTGCTCCTTTGTAACCGTGCCTCTTCATGCTTTCAATCCATCGAGGATTGAGAATCTTAGCCCTCGCTATCCTCTGTATCTCCTCGGCAAGTGTTCTCACTGTTACACGGTTCGGTTCCCTCGTATCACCGTAAAAATTTTTAACATCTTTACCTGTTAAAACCCTTGTGGCATTGATCATTCCACCATGAGTTCCAAAATACCCACAGCAACTTGTCAAATCATATTCGTCAGTCACTGCCTTATTGAAGGTAACTTCCACGGTTCTTAAAGCACCTCTTAAACCCTCATGAGCTGGGGTCCCAAAAACCCCTTTCCCATACGCATAACCGTTCCACCTAACAAAAACTTCTGCAAGATCAGCCTCCGATCTCCATGCAGATGCATAAACAGCAAGTTGTGTCCCCGCTTGATAGGTTCCTGGCATACTGGCAAATATCCGATAAGTATATTTGCGAAAAAGCTCATCAGAAATAACCGAATGATGATCATGGCTCTGAGCACTTTCTTTCCTGATCTTTTCAAAAGTGTGTTTCTTCACAAAATTCCATTCCGGCAACTCATCAAGAGAAGCCACATGCTGCACGATTTCGTCTAAAAGCTCAATACATCCAGGGAAGTTATCCCTCGTTATTCCCGACACTCTCACCGTTACGTCAATCCTGGGTCTACCAATCTCTGACAGTGGTATCACTTCGAACCCCTTTACCCTTCCACTTTTGTCCCACACAGGTTTTACCCCCATGAGATACATCATCATTGCCATTCCTTCTCCACCAGACCACATAATGTCACTACACTGCCAATAAAAAGCGATGTTCTCTGGATACCTCCCCTCCGATTTAAAAAATCTCTCAACTGTTTTCTCCGCCAATTTTATTCCAATCAGCCAAGCTGATGGCGTGGGGATTCTTCGGGGATCAAGGGAGTAAAAATTACGTCCAGTAGGCAGCACATCGCTCCTGCCCCGTGTGATTAAGCCTGAAGGACCCGGCTCTATATAGCCACCGCTTAGGCCATTTAGGAATGAACCAATCTCATCAGAAGCTTCTATACGGACAATAACCTCTTTTATTCTCTCCTCTACTTTTGCAAGCCGAATGTGATCCTCCTTTTTTATGGTGTAAAGTTCCTCAAGTTGAGTCCTTAAGGATGTTCTTCCTAAAACAAAATTACGGCAAAGGTCCCTTAAACATTCATCAATTTTTTCCTCCAGAGCATCTTCACCCAAGAGTCCTTGTCGGGCTATTATGTCCCTTAACACGCTCTTGGGGGCATCGGAAGAATCATCGAAACGAATGATAGAATAAACAAAATCCGCTAATTTTTCCCCACAAGGGACCTCTCCGAATACGTGCATTCCTTCTGGGAAAAAGGTGCTCTTCATTAAGGAAAGTCTTTCATGAAGTTCCTGGAAATTGTTATGGGTTCTCTCTCCAGTTTCTATCTCTTCCTCCAACAAATTTAGCTGTTTGGCTTTATCATGGATCATATGTGCTATTGTATGGGCCTTTGCAGGTTCTTGGACCTCATACCTCCTGTATTCTTCCAGCAATCTTTCCAGTTCCTCCATTTCTCCATATAGTTCTCCTTTAACCAACACCGTCTGCATATGGTCCACTATAACAGCGTAGCTCCTCCTCTTGGCCACCGTTCCTTCAGCTGGATTATCCGCATTGTATATGTAAAGATGAGGCATAGAATCTACAGCAATATCAGGGAAACACATCTGCGAGAGACCGGAAGATTTTCCCGGTAAAAACTCCAAATTTCCATGTGTACCTACATGGACTATAACATCGGTTTTGAAAATCCTGGATAACCATCTGTACGTAGCAACGTAATGATGAGGGGGTGGCACAGAAGGATCATGAAGGATCTTACAAACCTCACCATCACAACGTGCCCCAGCACAACCTCTCTTTGGTTGAACACAAATTACAACATTCCCAAACCTCACACCCGTAATCAGTATCTTCCCCTCATACACCATAGACGTGCCCGGAGGATCCCCCCAAGCGGCACACATCCTCTCGCGACTACTTTCCTGAAGTTCTTCAAACCATTCCTCGTACTGCTCCCTATCAACGAAATCTAATACGCCCCCCTTATCCACTATCTCCTCAACCGTCGTCCATCGGAACTCAGAAATAGCTTTTTTTTCCATTATTTCCTCAATTAGAGCACTTCCACTTTCCGGTGGTATCACATCGTAACCCTGCTCCTTCATCCGCCGCATAATAACAACAACACTCTCCAGTGTATCAAGGTGCGCCCCACCTCCTACCGTACCTTCCAGAGAAGCACAGGGATTGTTGTGAAGGATAAAAGCTACCTTCTTCTCACTATTTGGCTTCTTCCTCAGCTCTAACCATCGGGCAACGCGCTGAGCCATACGCTCTATCCTTTCATTAAAGGGAGCGTAGATATCACCATCCGAACCGGAAATACTTTGCACCGCACCGATCACCAAAGGTTCAATTACACCCTCAAACTCCGGCAAGGCTATGCTCCACGCTACCTGCACACCTAACCCTTCGGGGTCCTCAAGCCATTCCTTTTTACTCCGGTAATAAGAAATCACAGGATTAAACAGCGGAATGTTCAACTGCTTGAATATATCGACCCCTCCTTTCGCACCCGAAATATCTTCATCCCCTTTACCGGACCCCAAAAAGAAAGATGTTAATTTAACAACACCTTCCACAATTGGCCTGCCATCCTTCAGAAAAAACCTCTCCACAACATCTCTTCCGCTTAAATTCCCCAAAGAATCATCCTTCAATGAATAAAGAAAAACGGGAACAACACCAAAGTTAAGCTTTTCCATCGACTCTATAAAAGCCTTCTCCACCTCCATATTCCCAGTGACCCAGTTGGTCCGCGGATAGAGAAGACCAACAAAAGCCTTTGGGGTGAACAAAAGGTGTTGTTGATAAAAACGGAGAAATGACTCGGTATCTTCAAATATCCCATCAATCCGAGGGTGATGAATACCCTCCCAGGGTATTTCCACAGGTTCTGAAAATGGTAAGTCCTTTTGAAAAAGCTGGGAGAGGAGATAACAGAACATGTTCTGGATATTCTCAAAACCGTTAAAGATCAAATAGCGGTAAACGGTAAAAGCGATCTCAGTAGACACATTTGACAAAGCCATAAAAGTTGGATCACTGCCCGTCACGACTACAGGGATACTTTTTTTTGCAGCACTAAGCGTATCCTCCAATTCCCCCCAGAAGGGATCATTTGTTCTGTAAAGCAATATGAGATCTGCATCGAGCATCTCCGCCTGGATTTTCTTTACTATTTCGGGAGCTGTGCTCAGCACTTTAGTGGAATAAGAAAGAAGATCAATTCCCAGAACTTCTGCTGCGCGTTTCATAAGGGGAAGGTAACTTGACCAGCTTATCGCAAAGATTTTCATCGCCTTTCCTCCGTTATTCGTTGTATCTTGCAATCAAACGGGATCCCCACAGGAACAAAAGAGTCGCGTAAATCGTAAGTACAAGAAGCGAAACAAGACCCTCTCCATCGAAAATCGTCTTTCTTATGAGGATACTCGTATGGGTAAGAGGCAAGAGGTATATAAATGACTTCAACACAAATGGGAGCTCATTTATGGGGAAAAATGTTCCGCTAAAAAAAGCCATAGGCATGATGAATAAATTTGAATAAGTCGCTGTCTCTTCATGGGATTTCGTGCGCATACCAACGACAACACCCAGGCTCGAGAAGAGAAAACAGTTTACAAACAGTGAAATGAGCAGTGGCATGGTTATGGAAAAATGAGAAGATGCGAGTATTCCAGCAATGATGATAAGAGATGAGGCAAAGATCCCCTTTACCATTCCTGCTAGAACTTCTCCTATCATAATGGAAGATGGAGAAATTGGAGCCTGGATGAAAATCTGGAACGTCCTAAAGTACAGTCTGTTAATATTCAGAGAACTGGCGATCCACGCATAAGAATTGTACATAGAACTCATAGCAACCAATCCAGGCAGTAAAAAGGCTAGATAATCACCATCACCGATCTGAACGTTCCGTCCCAATCCGAAACCAAAGGCCACAAGGTATATAAGAGGAACAATCATAGCTGAAAAGAGATATCCCAACTTCAGGAGTTTTCTTTTAAAGTGCAACATTTCCTTCAAAAAAACAGGATACCACTCTGCCCTAATCACTCTATCCTCTCACCCGTTAATTTTATAAACACGTCTTCCAGATTCGACCTGCGGATCGTCACGTTTTCATCTATACCTTTTGCAATTTGGTGTGCCTCATCACGACTTCTGCATATATGTTGTATAAGCTTCCCCTCCCCGTTTATGTATTCCACAACGTATTCCCCCACCGTACCCTTCAAACGCGAAGGGGTATCCACCGCGATTAAACGCCCCCGAGATATAATACCCACCCTATCACAGAGAGCCTCAGCCTCTTCAATGTAATGGGTTGTTAGAATCACGGTCCGCCCATCCATTTGCGTTCTCCTCACTATATCCCAGAGGTGACGTCTTATCTGAGGATCTAACCCCGTGGATGGTTCATCGAGAAATATAACCTGTGGTTGGGTAAGAAGGGCTCTAGCTAAAAGCAACCGTCTCTTCATACCACCAGAATACTCCGAAACTACCTGATTCCTTCTCTCCCAGAGATCCACCATCTTAAGATGCTCGTTGATCGCCTGATCCAAATTATCTACACCATGCAACATTCCATAAATGAGGAGATTTTCGTACGCCGTTAACTCAAGATCGAGATTGTTTTCTTGGGGCACAACCCCAATAATCTTTCTAATCTCCCTGGGATGCTCCCTAACATCAAACCCACCAACTTTGCACGTACCCCCATCTGGAAGGCTAAGTGTGGTCATGACTCTAATGGTTGTGGTTTTACCTGCACCATTTGGTCCTAGAAGCCCAAAAATCTCCCCCTGCACCACAGTAAACGTAACATCATCTATAGCTTTCAACTCCCCGTAAGTTTTTGTAAGGTTCTTCAACTCTATTATCGTTCGATTTTTGGGCATAAGAACCTCTGTCCATTTACGGCAAAAATACTACAGCTGACCTTGTATATTTCCTTTATATTTTTCTCTGTTATTATCTCATCGGGTGGTCCTTGATTTACAACTTTACCGTCGTCCATCAAAACCACATAATCGGAAAACTGAAGAGCCAAATTGGGATCGTGGAGTGTCATTAGAGCAATGAGTTGCCTTTCGATAACGAGCTTTCTCAAGGTGTTCAAAACCAGCACCTGATGACGAAAATCGAGATGGGCCGTTGGTTCATCCAGTAGCAAACATGGAGCCTCCTGGGCCAACGCACGGGCTATTAAAACGAGCTGTCTTTCCCCTCCACTTACAGCTGTGTAAGGCCTGTCCTTCAGGGGAACAATCCCAAGGGTCTGCAATGTTCTCTCCGCAATTCCATAATCCTGAGGAGATGGAAGGGCAAATGGAGATATATAGGGTGCTCTTCCCATCAGTACAACCTCAAGTACTGTGTAAGGGAAAGGCGGCACATGATCTTGGGGAACCGCTGCAAAAATCCGCGCCCTTTCAGTAACAGAAAGAGCCGACACATCATTCCCATTCACCATTATCTGGCCCCTAGAGGCAGACCATAAACCCGTTAAACATTTAAGAAGAGTGGTTTTTCCTGATCCATTGGGTCCCAAAATGGCAGTTACCAATCCCTTACTCACGGCAAAGGACACCCCTTGTAGCACCTCTTTTCCGAGTGAGTGATGTGCATAATAAAGGTCTCTAACTTCCAACATTCACCTTACCTCCCCCAGCTTTCCCTTCCCCCCTTTTTGAGTAGGTAAACAAAAAAGGGGGCTCCAGTAATAGCCGTCACCAAACCCACAGGAAGATCGTAAGCGGTAAGGACTCTCGCTATCGTATCAGCAGTTATGAGAAACGCCGCTCCACCAGACATAGAAAGAGGTATCAGTAATCTATGATCGGGACCGGAAATCATCCTAACGAGATGTGGCACCATAAGTCCAACCCAACCAATTATGCCGCTTGCCGACACGGCAGTGCTCACCGCTAAGGTGGACGCTGTGATGAAAATAGCCCTGTCTCTCTTGATATCTACCCCCATCGCCCTAGCTTCCTCACCCATGCTTATCACATTCAGACGCCATCTCATTAGGTAGATAGGAGTCAAACCCAAAAGAGAAGTGAGACCCACAATAAAAACAGACTTCCACTCCGCAAGGGAAAAACTACCCATCAACCAATATACTATGTTCTGAAGCTTTGCGGGATCCACGAGGAATTTAACGATGGACACTAAAGCGGTAAAAAAAGCTGAAACCACTACTCCAGAAAGTACCATTGTTAAACGACTTTCATGCCCCCATTGAGATATCCAGCACGTGAGCAAAACCGCCAGAATTCCGAAGGAAAAAGCAAAAAGCGATGTCGTATAGTAAGGCAAAAAACCGATGGAAATGGCGCAACCAAACGCTGCCCCAGCGGAAATGCCCAGAATGTAAGGATCCACAAGGGGATTACGAAACAAACCCTGAAATGTAGCACCTGTGGCTGCCAGTACAACACCTACAATTCCTGCGAGGAGGATCCTACACAGGCGGATATCAAATACTACCACCCATTCAGCGCTGTCGAAACTTCCACTTGGATTAAGAATTGCGCGGACAAAAAAACGGAGAACATCCGTAACTGCAATGTCATACGAACCGACAAACAGAGATAAAATCCCCACAAATAATGGGGAAAGCAGAATGATAAAGTATAGAGATCTTCTAGGTCTCAAAAAACTCCTCCATGACTGCTCGGAATGCCAAAAAATTTACGATAAAAACGGTCTGCGGTGAGCGTAAAACTCACCTCCTTAAAAAGGTCCGGATGGATCTTCATAGCCATCCACAGTGCCAGCAGGGCAACTCGGGGTGACCACGTGGACCACTCCGGGGCCTTATACACCCTGCCCTTTTTCACCGCATTAACAATTCTCCAACGAGGGTTGTTCAATATTTGGTGCACACCGTACCTTGCACTTCCCCAGATGAAAATCACATCAGGATTCCACTTGATGATTTGCTCCAAAGATACCTCTATGTTGCGGTACGGTAGATCGCCCGCAGGATTTTTTCCGCCACCAATACTTATCAACTCGTGACTTATGCTGTGACGACACGCAACTGTTGTAGGTCTGGATCCCAGCCAGAGCACTCGGGGGATCTGTGACTCCCGTAAATAAGCTAAACGTGCACGTATATCCCTCAAAACCGACTCCATCTCAACTATCACACGGGATACCCGCTGTTCACACTGAAAAATTCTACCTAAAAGGCGCATAAATTCGCAGAGTTCATTAATAGTCTCCGGATACTCAGCGATAATCCTGAATCCCTTCCTCTCCAAGAAACGGACTTGCTCTGGTGTTGCCGCCCAGGTGATTATCAACTCCGGTTTAACTCCTACAAGGACCTCTAGATTTATATCCGTCCCACCACCAACAATAGGGTACAGTTTACTCACGTTTGGCCGGGCTGCCATCAAAAGATCATTTTTTATAGCATATCTACTCAGTCCCACCACGCGATCCCAGATCTCAAGGACCGGGATCAATTCATACATCTGGAGGAACACAACTCTCTTTACAGGAACAGGAATTTCCACATGTCGACCCAATCTATCTACGTGACGAAGAGCAGTGGCAGCAACCGAAGGACGAGCTGCCACTGCTATACCCACAAAGAGAACCACTGGTAAGAAAGTGAGAATTTGTAAGGATCTTAAAATACGTAAGTCCTCGTTATACATCTCTTTAAAACTTCAATTCCAACTCCGCGAACCACAACCTTCCCGGTGCCCTGTATGATTCATAGTGTTCCTCTCCAAACACATTTTCCACAGTGATGGATGCCTTTATGTGTTTGTTAAACTTATACGAAACCTTCGTATCCCACCTAAAGAAAGGATCGTAGGAACCAGGAACGCTGTTAACAGTATCCTTATTCTCATCATCTGTGTAGCGCTTACTGAGATACCTGCCAGTCACAGACGCAAAAAAGGCCCCTCTCTCAAGCTCTGCTGTTACGTTGAACATCTTATCTGGTACGTATGTCAATCTCTTATCCACTGTGGAGGGTTTGGCAATATTTTCCTTGATTCTTGCATCTTGATAAGTAAAGTTCCCCACTAAACGCAACCAATCTGCGATACGTTGTTCCATCTCCAAAGAAACACCTCTGCACTCGGCTTTACCAGCATTTATGAAGACATCTTCCCTAACCCATATACCACCACTCTGAACAGTATCACCAGTTTTCCTGTAAATAAGGTCTTTGAGGTGGTTTTCAAAATAGGTAACACCAAAGCCAGCACCTCTCCAAAGTTGCTGCTTTACTCCCATATCCCATGCCCAAACCTTCTCTGGTTGTAGATCGGGGTTACCTTTGTACGTAACTCTAGGGGAAGACTGACTAGACCCAGTTCCTGTTCCAACCCAGGTTCTATAAAGTTCGTATATAGTTGGTGGACGGAACGCTTTTCCCACAGAACCTTTCAGAGTAGTTTTCTCAAAGGGCCTGTAGACCAGCGACAACTTGGGACTGAAAGACGAAGAACTACGTGAATCGTATGTCTTTGCAAAAGCACCAGTTCCAAATTGGTTCGCATAACCATCGTACGTTCTCCACCAATCGCCCCTAAGACCAACAAACACGCTCAAATTTTCCAGAATAGCAATCTCATCCTGGGCATAAACCGCGAAAACCTCATCCTTACCTCCAGAATTGTACGTCAAGTCCTTTTTTGAATCCTCATCTTTGTAGTACTTGACATTATGCTCCTCCGTGTTTGCCCTTCCCAACTTGTAAGAAACACCCAACGTTAAAAAGTGCATCTTCAGTAGCGGAATAGAAAACTGTAAATCGCTCAGGAAGTTCTGATTAGGACTGCTGGAGAGTTTGCCATTTTCACCGCTCAGAGTCGCGTACGGTGATGTAGCAGTATTGGGCAAAGTGTACCAGTTCTTTTCCACATCATTCAAACCAACTGTAAGCTTCGATTTTACAGATCCTATCTCTGTCTCCAATTGGGCATCGTATATGTTAATTACTCTCATGCCCATCCCGCTCGTGTAAGCACTTTCCCTCACCGTACTCGAACCTGACGTGTAGGAATAAACGGGATTCCCATTGGCATCCCTTATGTACGTGTGAGGTTCGTCATAGTTGTACTTATAGCGGGTCCTCATGAGGGAGAGCTTCAGGTTGGCTTTTGTACTTAAAGCGTAGGCGGTTCGGACACTTAAACTATCATCCCACCAGGTGTTATCTCCTTTGTCACCGATCAGATAATTCGTCGCTCCCTGCGTAGAAGAGATGTAGGACCACCCTGTATACCCACTTGGTGGTTTTACAGAGGTGGTTACGAGATCCTTCGGATAACCGTTTGTGGCTTTGTACCCATAGCTAACAAGGAGCTTCCAATTATTAGTTAGTTTATCACCGTACGAAATGTAATACGTCTGGAGATCATCAAGACTTTCTCCTCGATGCCAGCTCGTTCCATAACCACCCCTTAAAATGAGTTCCCTTTTCTCGGGTAATCGGGTGATGATATTCACCACCCCTCCCATCGCATAACCCCCGTAGAGACTGGAATATGGTCCCTGTGCTACCTCGATTTTTTCAACATCACCTGTTGCCATGCTTGTAAGCGTAACATCTCCCGTATAGGCACTGTTTAGAGGTATACCATCTTTCATCACAAGTGTTCGGCTTTGACCAGGTATACCGCGGAGTGTCACCGATGATAGAGTATCCATCAAGTTCGTCCGTCTTACAAATACACCTGGAAGCGCATTCATAGCGCTATCAACTGTAATAACGTTTCTCTTCTCAAAATCTTCTTTTGATATTAGCCTTGTTTCACCAGGCACTGCTTCCAAACTCTTCTCCGTCCTAGTGGAAGTAACTACAATGTCCTTCATCCTGGTTTCATAAAGCCCATCAGCCATGACATGAGAAACTGTGAAACAAATAAAAACAAGCGTCATACACAATCGCTTCATACAAGAACCTCCCCAAACAATCTTTACAATCCACCTCCTCTTTGCTAGGATATTATGAGGTGGTTCGATCAATCACCTTTAAAACGAGGTGGGGGTGGTATCCGCAGCCCCCATCTCACACCTCGGTACGCTAACTTTCAGACCTAACCCTTAACACCCCCTCTCAATGTTCACTCTAGTTTGAACCAGACTGTCAGTAATGCCCGACAATCCACGTGCTTTCCATTACGTATGGCAGGAATGAAAGTGGATCTTTTCACAGCCTCTATTGCCGCTTCTGTAAATCCAAGTTCACCAGGTTGAACAACTTCAACATGTCTTAGAACACCGTGCTTATCTATAAAAAGACGCAAAACAACGTGCCCCTCTCTGCCCAACCGCTTGGCCAAAAAAGGATACACCGGTTTTTCTTGGTGGAGAAATTTAGGTCCTTCTGAATTTCCAAAACTCGTATCTAACACTGTTAGACCTGATGCGGAAAATCCAGCGGCGGATGTAACATCTTTTGAACTCACTCCAGCTGTAACATCAGACGGAACCACATCCTTTTTCTCTAACTCCACAGACTGCACATCTTTCACCGGCATTGGAGAAGTATAAGGTAACTCACGCCCCTGATCAGGAACCGTATCAGATAACTTGGGTATGCTCTTTTTTACAGTTTCCCTCCGAGATAAATCACTTTCCCTGCGAAGATCACTATAAGAAACTAAAGACACATGAATGGTATCCGAGCGAGTAGAAACTCCAATAGCTGGGGCGATAAAAAAAAGCGAAAAAACAAGAAGATGCAAAACAATCGACGAAACTATACCAATCTCTTTCTCTGAAAATCCCGAGTACTGCCCCATAATTTGTGTTATTTATATAAAAAACGTGCTACGAAATGACAATAAAATTTCAGTTAGACACGTTGGTTGAAATACTCAACGATGCATTCACAACACCTTTTAACGATCTCAGAGAGTTGAACAGGTTATCAATCACAGAAAATCTCCCCTTTACAGCAACAACTTCCAGACAATTGTGATGATCAAGATGGATGTGCTGGGAAGACTTAATTACCTCTAAATAGTTATGCTGAATATCTGTTATTCTATTCAGCAGTTCCCTCTGATGGTGATCGTAAATAAACGTTATTGCACCTGCGACTTCACGGTCCTCCTCAATCTCCTTCTTTGCCAGTTCCTGACGTATAAGGTCACGTATCGCCTCGGACCTGTTAGTATAGTGCCTTCTTCTGATCAGCTGATCAAAACTCTCAAGTAACCACCTATCAACCGATATACCGAAACGTACAAGATCCGACATGCCCATCGTGTTACTTTTTACAATTTCATAGCATTACGAAGGCGTACTGTCAACTATTTTCCTCTTGCCCATTTACCATTAATTATTTAAATTAATAAGGGGTACTCATAATAAAAAAGGAGAAGATGCAATGGCAGGCCCATTAACTGGTTTGAAGATCCTCGATTTTACAACTCTCCTACCCGGCCCATATGCCACCATGTTCCTCGCAGATTTAGGTGCCGATGTCTTGCGAGTAGTTGCACCATCTCGTCCCGACCTCGTTGAGCTCCTGCCTCCCAAAATACCAGGAACGGAAATGGGTGCCGTGTCTGCATATTTAGGTAGGGGGAAACGAAACTTATCCTTGAATCTCAAAGATCCAAGAGGAATCAAGATAATTCACCAGTTGATCATGGATTACGATATAATAGTCGAACAGTTCCGCCCCGGAGTAATGGCCAAACTTGGGCTTGATTACGAGAGTCTTAAAAAGGTAAATCCAGCTATTATCTATTGCTCCATAAGTGGGTACGGACAAACAGGGCCCCTAAAGGAAAGGGCAGGGCACGATATAAACTATCTTGCCCTCTCCGGCTTGATGTCTTATTCAGGTCGAAAAGAAACAGGACCAGTTCTAACGGGGATGCAAATAGCCGATATCGCTTCTGGATCCTACAACGCTATTTTAGGAATCCTTGCGTCAGTTATATACCGAATGAAAACTGGAAAAGGTCAGTACATAGATATCTCCATGACAGACGGAGTTGTGGCATTTAACGCTATGGCCGGGGCAGCTTTTTTAGTTGATGGTAAAGAACCGGGTAGGGAGGGTAACTGGCTGAACGGAGGATCTCTTTACGATTTTTACGAAACAAAAGATGGAGAATACATAAGCGTGGGAAGTCTGGAACCTCAGTTCTTTGCAGCTTTCTGCCGTGCTATAGGTAGACCAGATTTAATCCAGGAAACTGTGGTACCCAAAAACCTGGACAAAGTGAAGAACGAGATCAGAGATATATTTCGCTCCAAAACGCGGGACGAATGGGTGGCCATCTTTAAAAACGAAGACTGCTGTGTAGAACCCGTTCTTTCATTAACAGAGGCGTTCAACAGTGAAAACGTAAAGGCCAGAGAAATGGTTGTTGATGTACCTCTGCCAAACGGGGGATCGGTGCGTCAACTGGCTAACCCCATCCGGTTTTCAGAAACCAAACAAGAATATAAAAGCATAGCCGTTCCCTCAGGATTCCACAACCGAGAGGTACTTAAGGAGCTCGGTTACACAGACGAAGAAATAGACGAATTCCAAAAAACGGGTCTGTTCTCATAAGAACAGAGGAAATAAACTGAAAGGAGGAATGTGTATGCCGACCTATGAGTATCAATGCGAGGGATGCAAACATCAGTTCTCTGTAGTTCAGCGTATTTCCGACCACGGTAAAACAGAGGTTACCTGTCCCAACTGTAAAAGCACGAAAGTCAAACAGCAAATTTCAATATTTCAGGTAAAAACGAGCAAGAAAAGCTAAAAATGAAATCTTAAAACGCAGGGTAGTCAATGCCTAGAACGGCAAATTCTTGAAGAAGGCATTGGACCCTGCGTGCAGTCGAACCTTCGAACTTTATTTTCCCTTTCCCCAATCCAATAAGAAGGTTAACTTTTCTTTTTTACCCTTTGACCTCCCTTTTTCAAAGATGACGGTGGATTGTTAACTTTTTCATCTCTGCTCTCAAAATCTTTAACGGTAAGCCCTGTCACTTTGTAATTGAACTCGTAATTTAGGGCCCCACTCCAATCCTCCTGATAAACCCCCTTATAGCGTGTCCCATCCACTGGACCAACAGGTTTCCCATAGGTGTAAAACCAATTAACAATGGGACTGCCTGTAAATCCGAGGGCAATCCAGTACGCTCCAGGCATAAGTTCCGGACTTTCATTCCTGAAATCGAAGGCTGTCCATCTGTAGCCGGGCTTTAGTGACAATGCATCTAAGGGTACCATATCACTGGTTGCGATTAATTCCCCTGGTTTTCCCTTGTTGTCTCTATAAAGATCTACCCACAGCCAACCATCACCACCGAAATTATGAAGAGCAAGGGCTACTTCCTGAAGCTTCAATGGTCGCTTCAATATGAATACCTGTGCATACTGAATTAGTTTAGTTGTTACATACTCTGCTGTCTCCACAAAAAAATTCTTCCTCATCTCAAATGTACCCGATCCCGTCTCCTGAGTAGTACGAGGAAAAGCAAAATCCACATCCTCAGGGAATTCCAGATTCCCAAAAACGTAAGGGATCTCGTAACGCAACTTTTTCTTCTGCTCCTCCGTCGGCGGTGGAGGAAGCGGTGGCGGAGGTTCAACTTTCACTGGTTCAAACATGGCTTTTACATTGGGCGTTAACAGGAGATTACGAGGACCATAAGATTCCCGAACCCCCGCGACTTTTATTTTGTCCAATCTGAAAGAAACAGATATATTTTCCTGAAGCAGGGGTTGCTTTGCGTCCTTCAACTGTGCCCAACGGAGCAAGCCATCATTTTTAGTTTCGTTATTATCCACTCCCACCTCAACCCTTATAAAGCGATTCGATACAAAAAGAACAGTGTTCTGAGGATCAAAAGGAGCCCACCCCAGATCAGGAAACCACACCTCAATCCACGAATGTCTCCCCTGACCCATCTTTAGTGTTAAGGTTCCCTTTTCCAACTCGATATCATAGGGGTGATTGAGAGTAATACCATTTACAATGCGTACTGGTATTCCCGAAGCCCGGAGCAGTGCGGCACTCAAGTGTGAATAGTTTTGGCAGTTACCCTTCCCTGATTCTAACGTATAAAGGGCATCGTACCTAACCGGAGGCGTGACGTACTTTACATTGTCTACGACCCAAGAAACAATACGCAAAACTGCATCGAATTCTGTATTCACGCCCCTCGTAAGTTTTTCGGCCAATTCTTTTATCTTGGGGTGATCGGATTGGACAAGCTCCGTAGCTCGCAAATAATCTTGAAGATCTCCTTTTATTTCAGTCAGTGGAAACGGTGCCCTTGTTTCCAGGATTTTTAAAGTAGTTGCGCTTTTTACATGACAGGAGAGTCGCGCGTCTATACTTCTGGGAGGCGAAAACCACGTTGCCGTTACTATAGTATTGCCCCTTTTGTCATTTGATCTCGACTGACTTCCTGGCTCAGGATTGAAGACCAACCTAAAATCACTTATCTCCTGGCTATACGTCGGCGAAGAGAAACTCTCCGGTATCACAAAACTCAAAACAAGCTCGTTTATTCCTCCCTCCAGCGTGATCTTGTCTTGAAGTTCATAGATAAACGAAGATTCCATATTACCCGTTAACGTGAAGTTCTCGCTTCGGATATGCCCGGGGAAAACTAGAAGGAGTAAAACAACTAAAATCAACGATACATTGTGCTTATTCATTTTTCTACCCTGGAAATTTCTAAAAATCACACGGTTTGCATATAAATTCCCTAACCTTCAGGTCAAAAAAATTAAAACTGTTGGCAGGTTTTAAAATTAAGGCTGTATCCACTCCCGACTCTGTCCCACCGAGTGCTATAACGTCTTTATCAGTTCGCACAAGCCCAGCATCAGCTACCATCAACGTTATTTCGATGGCCACCTTTGTACCCTGACCAAAAACCCTTAAGGTATAGGCTATGATCTCCTCAAGCTCATACGTACCCAATTTACGGCGCACCGCTCTACCCACACCACCAAAGGCATGTTGTCCCGTATATACTGTAACACCCATACCCTCGAGTTTTCTTCTAGTAGTTAAGTCCATTTCCTGAAGATTCGGTTCGACAAAACCTGTAACATGGGTTACTGTAATTATACGCGCCTTATCTCCCAGTATCTCCCTTGCCATGAAGGCCGTTTCTCCTGTGCAGGATGGAACCACTACTGTATCAATCCCCGTTGTCACAACAGTCCTCAAAACCGCCTCCAAAACATCCCTCGTATTGCCAGGTCCAGGTTTATCAAAGAGCAGACACTCACCGATTGTACGTGACATCACTACCCCCTTTACTTCTCTATTGATTATCTTCTTATTCCATACTAACAGAAAAGATAACTTATCAGCAAACAGAAAGTTTCGGGAGTTTACCATCATGAAAGTAGTTACTGTTTCCGAAATGAGAGAAATTGATAAATATGCAATTGAATATCTAAATATCAGAGAAGAAATCCTTATGGAAAATGCGGGTCTCGCCGCCTATCAAGTTATCGAGAGAGAAGTAGGTAAAATCAAAGGGAAAATAGTCGTTGTAGTATGCGGAACGGGCAATAATGGAGGTGACGGACTCGTAGTAAGCCGCAAAATACATTCCCAAGGTGGTGATGTTCGTGTTTTCATAGTAGGATCTCACACTCAGTTCAAGGGGGCAACACAGCTCAACTTTCAAATAGTCAAAAATTTAAATATACCGGTTCACATAAACCCCTCCCAAGAACTACTCAGCAAAGATCTCTCAGAGTGTGATTGCATAATTGACGCCATTTTCGGCACAGGCCTTTCACGTCCGATTGATGGTTACATCAGAGAGATTATTGAGACCATCAATGAAAGTGGGAAAAAAGTGCTAAGTCTCGACATCCCATCAGGGGTAAATGGGAATACGGGTATTATCATGGGTACAGCAATTAAAGCTCATGCAACGGTGACTTTTGGTTTACCAAAACTAGGGAACCTTCTATACCCAGGATTCAAAATGGGAGGCAAATTGTACATAAGTAATATATCCTTGCCACCTGAACTTCTGGAAAAGGACTCACTGAAAGTTGCCGTTAACGAGCCTCCACCTTTACCACCACGAGATCCCGAAGCACACAAAGGCAGTGTTGGAGACTGTCTCTTCATAGCCGGATCATCCGGATACTATGGAGCTCCGTATCTTGCAGCCATGTCCTTCTACAAAGCAGGAGGTGGATATTCCCGTCTCGCAACTCCTCGTTCAATAGTAGGCTTTCTCTCCCGGGGCGGCAGTGAAATTGTATTTCTACCACAAGATGAAACCAATGAGGGTACAATCGCATACAGCAACCTGGATAAATTACTTTCTCTTGCTGATAGAGTGGATATTGTTGTTGTTGGACCGGGTCTATCCCTTCACGAGGAAACAAAAAAGCTCGTTCGCAGCCTCACCGCTGAAATTAAAAAACCACTTCTCATCGATGGTGATGGCATAACGGCCATTGCTGACTCACAGGATGTTATAAGGTCAAGAGAAAAACCCACTATTATTACCCCCCATCCGGGGGAAATGACCCGTCTAACAAAGATGACCATTCATGAATTAACAAAAGACAGAGTAGAGATCCTAAGAAAAACATCTGATAAACTGCGTTCTATCATCGTACTCAAGGGGGCTCACACATTAATTGGGTATCCTGATGGACGAGTACTGATCAACACGACAGGAAACGCAGGGATGGCGACGGCAGGGTCCGGTGATGTGCTCACAGGAACAATTGCAGCCATGTACGGGTCCGGTTTATCCATCGAAGATGCGGTAGCCAAAGGTGTTTACATACACGGCCGTGCCGGAGATATTGCTGCCTCCCGTCTGGGCATGGATGGCATCACCGCTTCAGATATTATGGAAACTCTGCCTTACGCACTTCAAGAAGAACGCTTGAAGCAACCTGTGGAAAAGGCCTACACTGAAATCTGAATTTTATTTCCACGACTGCCTCATTGCAATAGCCTCAATCTCTATTTGAGCATTTCTCGGCAGCCGGGCCACTTGAACCGTTGTCCTTGCGGGGTAATCCCTCTCAAAGAAACGGGCGTATATCTCATTCACCACAGGGAAATCATCCATATCAACTAGAAAAAGGGTTACTTTTACAACATCCTCAAGGTCCACACCAGCCGACCTAAGAACCTCTCTCAAGTTGTTCAACGCCTGTTCGGCCGCTTTGGCAACATTGCCCGTCACAACTTCTCCCGTCTTTGGATCGATGGGAATCTGTCCCGAACAGAAAATAAATGGACCCGCCTCAACTGCTGAAGAATAGGGTCCAATTGCGGGAACAGTTTCGCAAATGATCGCATTTTTTTTCATAACTCGGCCCTCCTTATCATCATGTTATTACTTTAAGTCACTCCCCCTGAGTCAATTCTTCGCATGTATAATCTCCGCAATTCTAATCAGATCTCTACCCACATCATCAAGGCCAGAAGAGGGTGCGTCTTGTGCGTCCGGTAGATGAACATTGTTAACTATTATTACCAAGGCCAAATTGCGTCCCTTCACAGTGGTTATATATCCTGCCACACCCTTGGATTTAATCAAACTGGTGTTATTTAGAACGTCGAATGACTTCAAAGTTCCCGTTTTACCGATTAACTTACCATATATGGGACTCTCTTTGCCAACAACGCTCTGTAACGTGCCATCAACACCTAGGACAGATAAACACTCTTTAAACGCCTTTGTCTCCCTATGGGCATTCATAAAAACGAGCAGTTTAACCACACTCTCTGGGGTTAGAAGATTGGCTGGAGAAATGCCAGAACAATCGCCAAAGGAAACAGCCATCGCGTCAATACGGGCCATCAACAATACATCTGTCAACCTCCGTATCCCCTCTTCGAAAGTTCTCTTACCATCTTCTAACGCAAGCAACATGGGAATCATATCCGCACCTGGATTATGACTGTACTTAATGATCACCTTGAGATACTCCCTAAGCGGAGGAGATTCATATTCCACAAGCACCTCTTTCTTTCTAGAGAACTTCTTCCTTTTACTCCTTTCACCCACCTCTTGTAGTTGAACCTTTATTCCCTCCTCAGTCAAAGCTCTCTTAAAAAAAATCGGCAAATACCGGCTAGGCTCCTTAGTATTTCCTTCAAAAGACGAAGGAGATATAGTGTAAAGAAACACTCCGGGTCGTAAAAGACTATAAATACTCCTCCGCTCGAACACTCGATCATCCACGAGTACGTTGCCCACAATTCTGTTAATCCCCTTACTCTTTAAAGAAAGAACAATAGTTTTAAGACCACTTGGTAGCGACAGACCTTCCCCATGGTTACTGCCAAACATTTTTTTCCAACCATTTAAAAACACATCTCCTCTCGGTACAATTATAAGATTTCCGTGAAATGTCCCCCTTCTGTCCAAAAACCCATCACCAAGAACGGTGGTTTTTACTCTATAATCTCCACCGAGGTGCTCTAATGCAGCCGCCGCAGTGAACAACTTAGTTATCGAAGCGGGATGGAAAAACTCTCCAGCATTCAAGGAATATAGAATTTCGTTCGTTTCGATATCCACTACGTGGATCCCCCATTTCGCATACCTATAAATAGGTTTACCCAAAACAACGAGAACTTCTCCAGGGAGAATCTTCTCGTTTGCTCCAAAGAGGCAAGACGGCAAAAACAAAACAACTGTAATGAAAAAGGCAGCTATCCTCATAACAAAATGATGCATGGCTTCCTCAGCAATGGGATAACTTGACGAGTAGAGTTTTTTAACCTATAACACAAACCATGTCCATCACTATTAA
The DNA here is from genome assembly GCA_026417625.1 of Syntrophales bacterium. NCBI lineage: Bacteria > Pseudomonadati > Thermodesulfobacteriota > Syntrophia > Syntrophales > Syntrophales bacterium. The sequence continues at coordinate 24,998 of JAOACW010000011.1, forward strand.
AAGAAAACCCCCGATTGTGGGTGTTATGGGCGGTTCCGACATCAAAGGAAACCTTCTACAAGAAGCGTATCTCCTGGGGGAGGGTATTGCAAAAAGAGGATATGTACTCCTCACCGGTGGTGGACCTGGCGTTATGAGGGCTGCCTCTGAGGGTGCTTGGAGAGCGGGTGGTCTCGTTATTGCGATTTTACCCAACGACAGGACACATCCCATGCGGGGATATCCAAACGAATTCGTAGACATACCCATTTACACAGGTCTTATGGACGCCCGCAACGTCATAAACGTAAAAACTCCCCACGTGGTAGTGATTATGCCGGGAGGACCAGGAACCTTCTCAGAATTGGCTCTCGCTTTGAAAGCCGGAACGCCTGTTGTAGGCTTACATATTTCTCCTCCTGATTTTATAAAGGGAAACCTATATTACACACATGTCAAGAGCGTGGAGGAAGCTCTGGTGTCAGTGGACAAACTGTTGACGACATCTAAAATAGAGGATTATCCGCCGCCGTTCGTGGGATAAGCACTTATTAGAAATATCGGGGGGATACATGCCCATTTACGAGTTTTTATGCACGCAATGCAACACAATCTTTAACTTCTTTTCCAAACGGGTGAACACGGATAAAATACCTATGTGCCCAAAATGTAAAAATGTCGCACTGAAGCGGCAAGTGTCGTTATTCGCCAAAATATCGAGGATCAGTAAAGAAAGCGAAGACGTTCCAGACACACCACCAATTGATGAGGAACGTATGGAAAAAGCTATTGAAGCAATTGCGAGTGAGGTAGAACATGTTGACGATGAAGATCCAAGGCGAGCGGCCAGCCTGATGAGAAAACTCTCCGAAGCAGCGGGGATGCGTTTCGGTCCCGCCATGGAAGAAGCTATAAGGCGTTTAGAGTTGGGTGAAGACCCAGAAAAGATTGAAGAAGAAATGGGTTCCCTTTTGGAAGAAGAGGAACCCCTCCTATTCACAACCCAATCACCAAAGCTGGGGAAGAGACAGAAAAAACCAAAGGTTGATGAAACAATATATGAACTCTGATCATTACAAAAAACTTATAGGATCCACATCTGCCTTAACGCTAACACCAGAACGCACTTTAATGGCCAGAAGATTCTTAGCTAAAAGATGCAGGTCTTCAGAATTACCTTTAAGCAGCATATGCCAGCGATACCGACCCCTTAGCTTAAAAATAGGTGCTTCTGCTGGACCAATAATCTCTAAAGTCTGATTGAAGTTACAAGTATCAGCAAGTTTACGTGCTTCTTCTCCAATACGTTTCGCTTCGACAGCACCTTTCTCCACGTGGGGACATGTAATCCAGATCTGGATTAACCTCGAAAATGGTGGAAAATTAAGGGATTCTCTAATAGCAATTTCGTCCTCAAAAAATCTTGAAAAATCACGGTGTTTGATCCACTTAACCGTGTAATGCTCGGGATTAAACGTCTGAATTACGACACGTGCAGGTTCTGCTTCTCTGCCTACCATACCGACAACTTGGCCCAACAGCTGAAATGTTCTCTCTGAGGCGCGAAAATCAGGTAGGTTTAAAGCTGTATCTGCAGAAACAACTCCTACAAGAACAACTCCAGAAAAATCATGCTCCTTTACAACCATCTGAGTACCAATCAATATATCTATCTCTCCCCTCTCCAATGATAAAAGAATCTTGTCATATACAGCCCTGCGGGTTACCGTATCACGATCCATCCTGACAATACGACTGTGGGGAAAGTGCCTGCGCATAATAGCCTCCAGCAGCTCCGTTCCATAACCGTAACTCACTACCGGTCCACCACTACAATAGGGGCAACGCAACGTATCCTTCATAGAAAAACTACAGTAGTGACACTTCAGCGCATCATTGTCAGCATGAAAAGTTAAAGTTGAAGAACAACTATTACAGCGCAACGCCTCATTACACATCCTGCAGATCTTCACCGTGTGAAAACCACGCCGATTGAGAAGGAGCAATACTTGCTTTCCTCTGTTGAGAACATCCCGTATAGCCTGAAAAAGAAAGTTGGATATAATCAGTGGTTCCTCCTCCTTCATCTTTTTTCTTTCCCGCCTCATGTCCACTATGGTAATTTCCGGTAACGGATGATTATCCTCACGAGGCGGGAGGAAAAAATATCCATGTTCACCTTTTATCATCTGAAAATAGGACTCCACCGACGGAGTTGCTGAACTCAGCACAACCACAGCGTTCGCCAATCGTGCCCTCTGGATAGCAAGATCCCGGGCATTGTAACAAAGCTTCGCGTCCTGTTTATACGATTCATCATGTTCTTCTTCTACAATCAACAGCCGTAACCCTCTCACCGGCGCAAAAAGAGCTGACCTGGTTCCAAGTACGAATCTTACCTCTCCATTGCGGAGGAGGCTCCACATACTTGCCCTCTTGCCACGGGATACACCACTGTGAAACAATGCAATAGGTTCATCTGGGAAACAACCTTTGATGCGCTTCAATAAATAAGGTGTGAAACCAATCTCGGGCACAAGATATATAATTCCACCTCCGTTCTTTAACACCTCACGAACAAGCTGAATATGTAACTCAGTTTTTCCGCTTCCTATGGACCCGTGAAGAAGAAAAGAGCAGAATTTCCTCGAACAAATCCCTTCACAGATCTCCTTGAAAGCTCTTTGCTGATGATCATTAAGTTTCACATCAGCGTAAGTAAAAGCCTCAATCTTAGTAGTATTTGAACAACTCGTCCCAGTGGGCGCACCCCTTACCCTCCTATTACTGGGTATAATTTCTGCGAACACCTTACCTAAGGGGTAAAGGTAATAATCGGCAATCCAGCTGTAAAAAGACAGCTCCTCCTCATCAAACCAAGTCTCATCACCGATTACAGTCAGAATCTCCCTTGGGGCTGGAAATTCACACACATCATCAATGGACACAACATAACCCTGTAATTGACGAGGACCGAAGGGTACAAGAACTTTACTGCCTACTTTAATCTTTTCTTTTAAATAGGGGGGGACAATATAGACAAAAGTCTTATCTGTGGGAATGTTCAGGGCCACATGGGCAAATTTCACATCAGTGTTCCCTGAGCCAGAAGAATATCCCACTTATTCTCCCATTAATTTTTCCATCTTCTCCTGTTTAGTTTTACAATCAATACACAAAGTGGTTACTGGCCTTGCAAGAAGACGCTTCTCTGAAATCTCTCCTCCACACATCTCGCAAATTCCATAAGTCCCGTTATCGATCCGCTGTAACGCTTCCCTCATTTTAGCAATCAGCTTTCTCTCCCGATCACGTATCCTCAATTCGAAATTTCGATCCGACTCTAAAGAGGCACGGTCATTAGGATCCGGAAAATTTTCCTTCGCACTAGTCATTTCCGAAACAGTCTTCTCCGCTTCACTGAGGAGTTTATTTATTTCCTGAGTAAGCATGTATCGGAAAAATTCCAAACGCTCTGGCTTAAGAGGCATACCACTCACCTAAATTTTTTTGGAAGTGTGTTCTTACATAACGAAGGGAAAAAAGTAAAGAAAAATATAATTAGGACTGATACTATCTGTAACGGGTAACAATTTGACTTATAAGATCAGAAGTAGACCTTCCCTCTACATAAGTGAGAGCTACAACTCTTCCCCCTCGGGACCTCACAAAATCACCTCCCACTATCGTATCTTCGCTCCAATCCCCACCTTTTACTAGAACATCGGGTTCGATGAACCTTATTAACTCTTCTGGCGTGGGCTCGTTAAAAAAAGTTACAAAATCCACCATTTCCAGCGCCGCTACAATTTCCATTCTTTCCGAGAGGGGTATTATCGGCCTTTTATCCCCTTTTAAACAACGTACGGAAACATCACTGTTTAAAGCCACCACGAGAACATCACCCTGTTTCTTTGCCTCCTTCAAGTAGCGTATGTGCCCTACATGGAGTAGGTCAAAACATCCATTTGTAAAAACAACTTTCTTTCCCTCCTGCCGGATAATATCCAACCGTCTCTTCAATTCATCCCAAGCAAAGATCTTGTTCATCTTCATCTCACGACACCACCCGTGCCAAAGTAAGGGCTCCAACCTTCCGAACACCATGTGCTTTTAACACTTTCGCACACTCCTCAAGGGTGCTACCCGTTGTATAAACATCATCGATGAGAAGTACTTTAGATCCGCAAATCCTACTACCATCCAGGACCTCAAAAACCCCCTTTACGTTCTGTCTTCGTGCTTTTCGATCCAAGGACGTTTGTGGTTCACCGTGTCTCCTTCTAACGAGAACCTCAAAATCGAGGGGAATTCCAAACCGGTCAGCCACGGCACGAGCAAGAATCACAGCCTGGTTAAACCCTCTCCGGTATAGACGCCACCTGTGTAGTGGAACAGGTATGATAACTTCATATTCTTCAATAGAAAAATGCGGATACGTGTTTGTCGCCAACCACTCTCCCAAAACACTTCCAAGTATCGTATTGCCCCTGTATTTAAAATCATGGATGAGCTTGAGAAACGTACCCTCATACCTGCATAGAGAACGAACCTCATCAACAGTGTGTACCTTAGATACGCACTGGCTACACAGGTGGTCTACGGTTATTGAAGACTCAAAGGGAAGGCCACAGCGCAAACAAATGGGCGAACCTATGATTTTTATACTGCGGATACAATTTATGCAAAAAGGTTGGTCAATGTCAGAACTCATCTGCGCTCCACAGGAAAAACACCGCCTCGGATAAACAACTTCAATAATAGCCGCTACAGATTTTCTGATATTTTCTATAACGATAGACGGGATCAATGAACCACTTTTAATCCTGATAAAGTTTTTAATTCCACAGTATCATCATCAAGAGTAACCTTAGGTACATCTATCCACAATCTTTCGATATCATAGAACTCCCTTACGGGGTCCAGGAAGATATGAATTATAATATCTTCATAATCCATCAAAATCCATCGCCCATGCTGTTCTCCTTCCACGCCGAGGGGAGTCATACCATATCGTTCAAGATCCTCCCGGATCCACGAAGCGATGGCCTTTACCTGCCTGTCAGAGGATCCACTGCATATTATGATAAAATCTGCAAAAGAAGAATAACCCTGGACATCCAAAACCGTAAGCCGTCTGGCCTTGCGCTTTAGCGCAGAATTGACACACCGTAATACTCTTTCCTGCAATCCTTCCTCCACTTTTTTGCTTACCATCGACATTCTAATAGTATATGCAAAAAATTGTGTCAACCAACATAAAAAGCTTGACTTTTTACCTAAAAAAGTCTTTAGTGCACTTGTTATGTCATTAAGTAAAATGATTAGCCACTCCTCACTCATCAATTTGGGAGTGGCAAATTTACTAAAAAGAAAGGAAGTAAGGATGACAGAAGGAAGAGTTAAGTGGTTCAGTGAGCAGAAAGGTTTTGGTTTCATTGAGAAAGATGGAGGTGGTGACGTATTTGTACACTACACTGCCATTCAAGGAAGTGGCTTCCGCACACTAACTGAAGGGCAAAGGGTACGTTTTGAAATTACTCAAGGGAAAAAAGGTCCCGCCGCTATAAACGTAAAACCCCTGTAAGCTCTCCATACCGGATAAACGGCGACTATCTTCTGCCGTTTATCCGGTACCTAATCCAACTATCCCCTTTCTAACTAATAAGCTCATTCTCCTTTCAAAATTCATCGTTGTTTTGAACACGGGCATGTGGTAGATATACCACCCATGGATGCCATCCCACGCAATGTTCAGATCCATGTGCCCTTCACATACCTTCTAGAACACCATAAGAGTTTAATTCTGGAAAAAAAGATAAATCCCGAAATATACTTCAATGCCCAAATGCTCGATAGTTATAATCGCAGTGAACTGGAGTTCATCGGAAGCCTTGTAAAAAAATTCGATCTTTCAGTCACCATCCATGCCCCTTATATGGACCTCAGACCGGGCGCACTCGATCCGAAGATAAGACAGATATCCATCGAAAGAATAGTACAGGTCATTAAACTAATTCCGGTATTCCATCCTCGGACAATCGTATGTCATCCTTCCTTTGATCCGCGGTACTACTCATCTACGGAAGACCTCTGGGTCGAAAACAGTCTTTCAACATGGTCGTACCTTATATCATTGATCAACGACACAGAAACCGTAATATGTTTGGAGAATGTTTATGAAACACACCCAAGGCCTCTACGGCGTGTACTGGAGATCTGTTCATCTCCCCGATTGCGTTTCTGTTTTGACACTGGACACTTCAACTGCTTTTCAAAAGTACCCTTGGAGTCATGGATAGAAGATCTAGCCCCCTACATGGAGGAAATTCATCTCCACGACAACTTGGGTGAAACGGACCAACATCTACCGATAGGTGAAGGCACCTTTCCGTTTGAGTACATGCTCACCCTTTTGAAGAAAAAAAACATTAAACCAATACTCACCCTGGAAGCCCACAGTGAAAGCACCCTTAACAAGTTTCTCAACAACCTTCGAAAATTTACTCTGCCATAGATCTTTAGGATGATAGCGTACATCTTTAAAAGACTGCTATTCATGATACCCCTCCTGTTGGGGATCACCGTCATATGTTTTGTAGTAATGCATCTTGCCCCAGGTTCTCCAACTGATCTGGAAACGCAGATGAACCCCCGAGTTACTGCTGAAATGAGAGATAGACTAAGGGCACTCTATGATTTAGACAAACCACTACATGTGCAGTACTGGTTATGGCTGAAAAAAGCAGCGGTATTAGACTTCGGCCGCTCTTTTGCGCCAGACCGCAGACCTGTAAAAGAAAAAATCATGGAGCGCCTACCTATCACCATAACATTAAATATCCTCTCAATGATACTCATCGTTGTTGTAGCTATTCCGGTGGGTGTTCTTGGTGCAGTTTACCAAAACTCACTGTTCGATAGAATAACGACCGTTTTAGTATTTATAGGTTTTGCTATGCCCACATTCTGGCTAGCCCTTCTAATGATGATACTCTTCGGCATTCATCTAGGGTGGTTACCCATCTCGGGTATACGATCACTCAACTGGGAATACCTCCCTCCGGGAAAAGCTATACTGGATCTTTTGCAACACCTCATTATGCCAGTTCTCCTATCTGCCTTCGGTGGATTAGCCGGACTTTCAAGGTTCATGCGATCAAGCATGCTAGAAGTTATAAACCAGGACTATATTCTAACGGCTAGAGCAAAAGGGTTGAGTGAAAAGACGGTGATCTTTAAACACGCCCTGAGAAACGCGTTGCTCCCCATAATTACTATTCTTGGTCTTTCCATTCCTGGCCTCATCGGTGGGAGCGTTATCTTCGAAACCATATTCTCCATACCCGGAATGGGACAGCTTTTCTACACAGCTGTGATGGCTCGGGATTACCCCACAGTTATGGGTATTCTCTTCATAGGTGCTCTATTGACACTGATTGGAAACCTCATTGCTGATGTGTCATACGCCATCGCCGATCCCAGGGTAAGGGTCTCATAACACCTCGCCATGTTTAGGGAATTCTGGAATAGATTCAAGAGAAATACTCTCGCAGTAACGGGGATTTTGATCATTGGGGTTATCTTTTCCATCTCATTGCTTGCCCCTCTCATAGCTCCTTACGACCCCACATTCATAGATCTGGATAACGTATTAAAGGAACCATCTGCTACACATTGGTTTGGAACGGATCAACTGGGAAGAGATGTGTTTTCCCGCATGGTTCACGGAGCAAGTGTATCTATAAAGGTAGGTTTCATTGCCACTGGCATATCCCTTGTTATCGGCACAATACTGGGTGCACTTGCTGGTTACTATGGACGATGGGTAGATGCCTTAATTATGCGATTTGTAGACATCATGTTGTGTTTTCCCACTTTCTTTCTCATTCTCGCCGTAATCGCCTTTCTAGAACCTTCCATCTGGAATATAATGGTTGTTATAGGTGCAACTAACTGGATGAATATCACAAGGCTTGTTCGTGCTGATTTTCTATCCCTCAAAGAACGAGAGTTCGTTCAAGCAGCACGTGCCATGGGTGCCAGCGATTTCCGTATCATCTTTCTCCACATTTTACCCAACTCTATGTCATCTATTCTTGTAGCAGCAAACCTTGGCATAGCTGGATCTATACTTACAGAATCAGCACTTAGCTTCCTTGGTATAGGTGTCCAGCCTCCAACACCAAGCTGGGGTAACATACTCACGGCTGGCAAAGAATACATAGATATTGCGTGGTGGCTTTCCCTTTTCCCGGGTCTGGCAATTCTCATCACTGTCCTTGGCTTCAATCTTATAGGTGAAGGCATCAGAGACGCCCTTGATCCCCGCTTGCGCTACAAATAAAAAGGACCCCCTTTCTAAACGGGAGGTCCTTCCAAAAGCCCAAAATGGAAAGCTGACTTTACTTCTTCTCTTCAGCCTTCTTCTCTTCAGCCTTCTTTGCCTTCTTTGCCTTCTTTGCCTTCTTTACTTCCTTCTTTTCCTTCTCCTTCGCTTGAGCCTTCTCTTCTGCCTTTGCAGGCTCAGCGGGCTTTGCGGGCTGCGCTTGCTGAGCAAAGGCTAGACCGCTCAGAGAGAGCGCGAAAAGAACGGATACGAGAATGGAGAGCAGCTTCTTCATCTATTTGTCACCTCCTTTCTTTTTTTTCTACTATGTATGCGAAAGGTATGCCATCAAATTAACGCACACAATCCAGTCAATATCAAGAAACTACGTAGTCTTTGCCAACCATACACAGTCATTAAGTATAACATTTGGGGAGTTATTCCCCTTATCATGAGGAATTATTCCCTCTCATTGAGTGTTTTTCCGAAACTTATGAATAATTTTGTCCCTGTAAATATAAGCAACAAACACCATAAAAGCACTTACCAAGAGTAAAACACTTAGCGAACCGTAGCGATTCTGATATGCCAACCCGCCGCTAATAGATAGCATGCCCGTACCAAATAGTCTCCCTAGCGTTGAAACCAGAAGGAAGCTTCCCACTTTCATGTGACTTAGACCCAGGAGATAACAAAGTGTATCCTTAGGAAAGCCTGGGATAAGAAAAAGTATAAAGGTTATCAAGAGCCCCTGATGCTCAATGAAGTAGTCATACTTTTTCAATACCGATGGAGAAACCATCCTCTCTACGAAGGGAAGGCCCAACCATCGCGCCAAAAAAAAGGCGAGCAATGAACCCAACGTGAGACCCACCGTTGAATATATAAGACCCAGGAAAGGTCCGTAAAGATACCCCCCTATAAATCCAGTTACTTCTCCTGGGATGGGAGCAAAGATCACCTGCAGCACTTGAAGACCTATAAAAATGATAACAGAAAAAGCTCCAAAGGACTTCAAAAAGTGGGTAAGCTTTTTCCGATCCGTCAGTATGATGTGTAGTTCACACTTATAAACGAACCATCCACCAATAATAACAATCGTGGCAATTATTAGTATTCTTAGTATTAAAGATTTCGACATACAAAAAATACAACTTTGATTTATTTTAATCTAATAGTCTAAATTTCTGTTTCTTATCAAGATAAAAAACCAAGCTCCCATTAGAATGTATATTGACACATGATTTATACGTAAATATACGTAAATAATGACTACATACAAAAATCTCCACAGTGAAAGGGGGTTTAGATATATGGGTATCAAGGAAACTTTCGCGAAGCAAGAACTGGACAAACGTATGATTCAACGCAAATTACTCTTAGGGGAGTTAAAAGAGGAAGATCTCAAAGAGTACCTCGCTATCCTTCCCGATCTTTCAGAATATGCAGAAGAAATAGAATTAGAGGAACCATGATAGACAGTCACATTCACCTGGAAATGGAAGAATTCAACAAAGATCGTGCCGAAGTTATCAAACGGGCAGAACATGCCGGGGTTGAGGCAATGATAACAGTGGGTACCACTGTTGAGGATTGTTACAAAGCTGTAGAAATAGCTAACTCTTTTAAATGTGTGTACGCAGCTGTAGGCATCCATCCCCATGAAACGAAGGAAATAAACGATAATACATATGAAAGCTTGCGTAAACTATGTAAGAATAAAAAAGTCGTTGCATTTGGAGAAATAGGACTGGATTTCTTTCGCGATCTCTCACCGAGACATATACAGACATGGAGGTTTCGCGAACAACTGGAACTGGCCTCTGAACTTGATTTGCCTGTGATCATCCACGACCGCGAAGCCCACTCACAGGTACTGGAAATACTTAGAAAATGGAATGGAAAGCGGGGTGGTGTTATACACTGCTTTTCCGGAAACTTGAGAATGGCGGAAGAATTCATAAATCTTGGCTTTTACATCTCCATTGCGGGACCTGTTACCTACGCAAAGAAAGAGAAATTAAGAGAAGTGGTTCGCTCTGTACCTCTCGAGAGAATTCTAATCGAAACTGATGCTCCCTATCTACCTCCGCAGCCATTCAGAGGGAAAAGAAACGAACCAGCCTATATAGGTCACACAGCACGGAAAATAGCGGAAATCAAAGAAGTACCTTTAGAAGAGGTAGACCGGATAACGAGTATCAACGCTCGCCTTCTCTTCTGTCTCCCTCCGCATAATTGACGAAGATGAATAAAAAAGAAAAGAAAAAAATCGCGTGCATCATCGCAGGTGGAGCTCTTACAGACCTACACTTCGTGCTTAGCTGCATCCAGCAGCTGAACCCCTCAGTAATTATATGCGCTGATGGGGGAGTCAAACATGCCTTCAGAATGGGTATAAAACCCCACTTAGCGGTGGGAGATCTGGATTCTATCGATGAGGCAACAATGCGTGACTTGGTAGAATGCAACTGCAAAATTATAAAACACCCTGAAAAAAAAGACGAAGCTGATTCAATGTTAGCCCTGGAAGAGGCGATAAAACTTACACCACATGAAATTGTAATATTTGGAGCAACTGGCTATAGAATAGATCACACTTTGGCCAATTTATCTCTTCTTTTGAAAGGCAACAAAGCAGGTATAACTGTAAGAATTATAGATGAGTGGTGTGAAATATTTCTTGTCGATGATAAATACACACTAAAAGGCCAAGTGGGACAAACAGTTTCAATCCTTCCATTCCCCGGAAGAGCTACAGGAATTACCCTTCAAGGATTCGAATATCCTCTAAAGAACGCTAAAATGTATCCTTTAAAACCATACGGTATAAGCAACCGTCTTATCCGTGAAAAAGCAACGATAAAAGTTGAAAAAGGAAAACTGCTGGTCATTAGGTTCCACAGACCCGGAAGATTTCCCGGAGGTGAAAATAGTGAATGTTAAAAGAGTTTTAACAATAGCAGGTTCAGATTCCGGAGGAGGAGCGGGAATCCAGGCAGATATAAAAACAATAACCCTTCTGGGGGGCTTCGCAATGAGTGTGATAACAGCTGTAACTGCTCAGAACACCTGTGGAGTAAAAGCAATTTATGAGATTCCCCCAGAGATCATCAAACTCCAACTAGATGCAGTGCTTGAAGACATAGGTGCGGATGCCGTCAAAACCGGCATGCTTTTTTCCTCTTCCACAGTTCACGCTGTCGCTGAAGGGATGCGTCGCCATAAGGTGGATCTCCTAATTGTTGACCCTGTGATGGTAGCCAAGGGAGGTGTCCATCTACTATTAGAAGACGCTGCCCAAACACTCATCCGAGAGCTCATACCCCTTGCGTTCGTAATAACTCCCAACATTCCTGAAGCGGAGTACATTTCCGGAATTATGATCGAGACACCTTCTGACATGAAGCATGCGGCTGCAATCATTCACAAAATGGGGGCAAGAAATGTGGTGATAAAAGGGGGACACCTTTCGCAGGGAGCAGTGGACATTCTGTACGATGGACTTAACTACTACGAGTTTCCCTTTGAACGGATACCTGGTGAAATCCACGGGACAGGATGCACATACTCCGCTGCTCTTGCCACAGCCCTTGCCAATGGCTCACCTATAACGGAGGCCGTCGCCCGAGCAAGCCGATTCATTGCGCTCAATATAAACAATACTTTGGACATTGGTACTGGGCACAAACCTATGGATCACTTTTCATTCTTGAGAAAACACATGGAGAATACATTTTTACAAAACAAATTGAGGTAGAAATCATGGCTCAAAATATTTTATGGCTTTTTACCCTACTCACCATACTTTTCGTAGGTCTTCTTATACTAAAGAAGGAAATCTCCCTAGAAAGTGTCTTGCTTGTGGGCATCACAATTGGACTCGCTGTTACTTTCACCGTTTCCTACATCAAAGGGAAAATTCAGCGACGCAAAGACGAATCGCTTGGTACTGAAGAAAATGATGGAAGCTCGTAAAAAAAAATTAAAGCTGAATAAATTTCATTCTCCTTCCCTCGAGAAAGCTACATACATAGTGCAGCGCTTGCGCTCAGCTGGATACGAGGCAAGTTTCGTTGGCGGTTGTGTCCGAGATTTTGTTATGGGCGTTATACCGGAGGACTACGATATAGTTACATCCGCTAAACCAGAGAAAATCCAAAAGATTTTCAATCACACCGTAGCGGTGGGAGCAGCATTTGGTGTGGTGGTAGTGATCATTGACGACAAAAAGTTTGAGGTGGCAACGTACAGAGAGGAAAAAGAATACAAAAACGGAAGACACCCATCAAAGGTGAATTTTGCAGATGTTATGGAGGACGTTAAACGGAGAGATTTTACCATAAACGGCCTGCTAATGGATCCCGTTACAGGGGAAATAACCGATCTCGTCGGAGGTATGGAAGACATAGAGAAACGCCTGATCAGAACTATAGGTAAACCTGAGGAAAGGTTTCAAGAAGATCATTTGAGAATGCTACGTGCAATACGCTTTGCAGCTCAACTGAACTTTACTATAGAAGAGTCCACACTTCTCGCTATTAACTCTCTCGCTTATATGATAAACAGAATAAGTGCGGAGAGAATCAGAGAAGAGCTTACCAAAATTGTCTCCCAAAAAGGCGCAGATAAAGGATTGGAATTACTCTTTTCTACTGGTCTTCTTGAGGAAATCCTACCAGAGGTAGCTGCCCTACGTGGTGTGGAACAGCCACCCACATATCACCCTGAAGGTGACGTCTGGACCCACACACTACGTATATTCGAGATCCTCCCTGATATTAAAGGAACCTCTTGGGAACCCGTTTTGGCATGGGCAGCGCTCCTCCACGATACTGGAAAACGGGTCACCAAAACAGAAGACGAAAATGGGATCCATTTTTACGGTCATGTCAAAGCTAGTGAAAATATAGCTGCCAGCATAATGAAACGCCTCAGATTCTCCAACACTGACACAGAGAAAGTAATCTCCCTCATCCATAATCACATGCGCTTTCTGCATGTTCGCGAAATGAAACTATCAACTCTCAAACGATTTCTCAGAATGCCCGATTTTTCTCTTCACCTCACACTCCATCTTCTCGATTGCCTTGCAAGTCATGGCATCCTGGAAAATTACGACTACTGCAGAAGAAAATTGGAGGAACTACCCCCAGAGAAACTCAAACCTAATCCTCTTTTAACAGGCCACGACCTGATTGCCTTGGGATTCACACCAGGTCCTCTATTCGGGAAGATTCTCAAAGAAGTAGAGGATGCCCAGCTGAATGGACAAATTGTAACCAAAGAGGAAGCAAAAGAATACGTTTTGAAGAACTGGGGATCCACAGTAGGATTCAATGATAAAAAGTGAAGAAAATTTTTTGGTGAAAGCTAATCAGAAAACAAACCTTTCCTTAGTTTTCCTGCTATTCTCTCATGGAGGAACCGGGCAGCTACGTTGTTACCCCCCAGTCCAACAAGAACACTTACCTCGGTTAAATCTCTGTCTGTGTACACAACTTTAAATACAGCCTTCTCATCGTGTAATACGCCTGTAATTTGACCTACTCCGATTTTCTTTTCCCTTTCAACGTTTGAGAAATTCATTTCCTTTACTAATTCCTCCACCGCACTCCACACCATTTCAAAAGGATATCTATATATGTTGACTACATAACCCTCCCCATAAACGAATTTTCCAGACTGAAAACTAACGGATTTACTCCCAAGGACAATCCCACCCTCACACGCGACAAACACAATATAAATCCCTACAAAAATACTCAAATAAATAATCCTTTTCATATTTACCCCCATATCATGGAACAAATACACGAAACAAAACCGCAAGCAAATTTCCCACTATAGTAATAGCAGTAATAACAACAAGGATTATACCTATTACACGATGCCAAAATGATTCCGGAACTTTACCTTCATGTCCTAGTAGTGCGCTCATAATCACTCCAGATATAAGCCCTCCTACGTGGGCCCAGTTGTTAATCCCCGGCATCAAAAGACCAAGAAGCACAAGACCAACCACCCATCCCATAGCCTGCCTGTATATAAATTCACCCCAAATATCACCTCTGCTCTTACCGTAGTAGAGAATAGCCCCTATCAAACCACATATAGAAGCAGATGCACCTATTGTAAACTTAACACCGGCAATGAGAGAAAGGAAAAAACCCCCTATACCAGAAATTAAATAGATAGTAATAAATCTGTAAAAACCGTATTCTCTTTCAACGAAGGGTCCCATATGGTAGAGAGCTATCATGTTAAATAGAATGTGCAAAAAACCACCGTGGAGGAAACAAGCTGTAATTAGGGTCCACCATCGACCAAAGTAGATAATAGGAATTGTGCCCGTTGCCCCCAAAAGAAAAAGGGATCCATCTGAGGGAGAGAGAAAGCTAAACGGTGTGAAAACATTGTGCACATTCTCGGGCACAATGAGAAGAGAAATAACGAACATAAACACATTTATAAGAACGAGAGACCGTACAGGATTCCAAAGCGAGGGATCAAAGCGACGAAAACGGGATCGCCATCGAGGATTTCTTAATCCACAATAAGGACATTCTGATTCATCAAAGGCTATCAGGCGACCACAGTTGGGACATAGTAAAGAATAGCGTCTATACATCTTGCGACTACATATCAGTATTCATAACCCATGTAAAGGTGATAAACAAAATAAGTTTGATCATTCTGAGATCAATATAATAATATGCATGTTTTTGGAGTTTACATATCCATAGATAGAAAATGGGGTACTTGCAACATTTACTTACAGTAGCTGTGGGTGTTACTCTATTCCTGTACGGGATGGCGAACCTAAGTGCCGGTATTCAGCGCCTCTTTACAACTAAGATAAGAAAAATAATTCTATACGCCGTCAAACGACCAATTTTAGGTTTGTTGACGGGAATTGGAGCAACACTTTTTTTCCAGAGTAGTTCGGCAACGACAACCATTACCGTTGGCATGGTTGGTGCCGGTCTTATAAGTTTATATCACGCCCTCGCCATACTTCTCGGAGCCGATATTGGATCTACCATGATCATCCAACTCATAACATGGAAAGTAACTGACATTGCACCGATAATTGTCCTCAGCGGAGGCACTATTTTCTTTCTAACGGAGAATCGCTGGCGAAAAACTGGAGAAATGATATTTCATTTTGGACTGATCTTTTTTGGGCTTGCTCTTGTGGGTAAAGCAACAGAACCACTCCGGCACTCCCCGATGATAGTTGAAACACTCACAGGAGCACCTAACCCCTGGCTGGGATTCATTCTAGGTCTTATCATCGCCGCTTTGGTTCACGCCTCAGCCGTTCCAATAGGTGTCGCTGTAATCCTTGCCCAACAGAGCCTCATAAGCATTGAAATGGCGCTTCCCATAGTGTTTGGAGCGAATGTAGGAACAACGATTACGGCAATCATGGCCGGTTTTGTGTCCGGCAGGGAGGGACAAAAAGTAGCCATGGCCCATTTTCTTTTTAAATCAGTGGGTGCAGTCGTATCAATCCTTGCAATGGTTCCCTTAATTTCAACACTCAAGCACCTTACAAACAGCGTTCCTCAGCAGATCACCTTGGGACATTTTTTCTTTAATGCGATAATCGTTCTCATTTTCTTCCCTGCACTTTCCGGTGTTTCCCAAGTAATCGAACGAATCTTACCAAAAAAAGAGGAAACCATTTCCATCTGGCCTGAGTACCTAAGTGAAGAAGCACTTGACAACAGCGAAGCCGCACTCGATGGTGTAAGAAAAGAACTCATCAGAGAGATAACACTTACAGAAGAGATGTATCACACAGCCGTATCACTTCGGAAAGAGTTAAAGCGGGAAAAAGTATACAAAATAATGTATTTAGAATCGGTAGTTAATGAACTAAGAGACGAAATAGTGGAGTATCTCAGAACACTGGCCTGCCGCGTACCCGCTTTAACCCAGTCGCGAATGTTATTCGCTTACACGGCTACCGCTGATGACATAGAGCGGATGGCCAATCATATAGTGGTTATCGCCCGTATCGCTGAACTCAAAGCTAAAAGGAAAATACCTTTCAGCACATACGCAGAAGGAGATCTGGAAGTAATAGAAACCCTTGTGGGTGAAAATATAGCAGCCGCTCGTCAACTAATCGAAAGGGAAAATATGGACATTGTTCATGCCTTAACAAGCCGGGAAGACAAAATAGATCTTCTCGTTAAAGAGGCACGTGACAGACATCTCATACGTTTCCACAAGAGAATCTGCCAACCAGAGGCAGGACCCCTTTTTGTGGAAATGTTAATTCGACTCGAAAGGATCTCTGACCATTGTCAAAACATAGCCGAACAGTCACAGGAAATTTTTTGAATAATTCACTTATGGTTCAATCAAACACGTACTTCCCTGGAGCATCCCAACGTGCTCTGTATTTTCCCTTTTCCAGTCCCAGAGGTGGTGGGGGTACAAGCTCTGGAGATGAATTCCGAACCAGCCATTCTTGCCAGGGGATCCACCACGAACCCCTGAATTCCGGTGCCTCTTCAAACCATGTGTCAGGATCGACGTACTTCTCCCCTCTCTTTCGTGTAGCCAATCTATAAGTCCTCTTAACTTTTGTCGGTTCGCTTATGATACCTGCATTATGGCCTCCTGTTGTAAGAACAAAAGTGGTCTCCACAGGGTCGGCATAAAGGTTGAATTTATAAACGGACCGCCAAGGGGCTACATGGTCTTGGACTGTTGCCACTATGAACACAGGCACACAGATGTCCCGCAGAGCTATCTCTCTGCCCTCAACCTGATATCTCCCTTCGGCAAGGTCATTGTTTAAAAATAGCTGACGCAGATACTGACTATGCATACGATAAGGCATGCGTGTACTATCGGCGTTCCATGCCATAAGATCAGTCATCGGCGCACGTTCTCCCATTAAGTATTCCCTTACCATCCGAGACCATATAAGATCATTGGAACGCAACACTTGAAAGGCACCTGCCATTTGTTTAGCATCCAGGTAACCCTGGTCCCACATGATATCCTCAAGGAAATTCACCTGATTTTCGTCTATGAATAGCATCAGTTCTCCCGCCTCTGTGAAATCCGTCTGAGCAGCCAAAAGGGTCATTGTTTTCAAACGATGATCATCATCCCGGGCCATTGTGGCCGCAGTAATGACCAGTATCGTTCCTCCCAGACAGTAACCCACAGTATGGATCTGTCTCCCCGGCACAATATTAGAAATCGCTTCAATAGCCTCCATAACACCGAGCTTTCTATAATCATCCAACTCTGTCTGTCTGTAATCAGGCGTAGGATTTTTCCAGGAAATCATAAATACGGTATGTCCTTTGTCGACCAAGTATTTAACGAGAGAATTGTGGGGGGAAAGATCGAGGATGTAATACTTCATAATCCAAGCAGGTACAAAGAGTATAGGTTCTGCGTATACCTTCTCAGTGGAGGGGCTGTACTGAATAAGTTCCATTAAACGGTTGTAGTAAACAACTTTACCCGGGGTAACAGCTACATTCTTCCCCACTTGAAAATTCTCCACACCTGCTGGCCCAAGACCAGCCAGACGTCTCACTTGATCCTCAATTAAATTCTGTAATCCTTTAAGAAGATTTGCCCCTCCTTGCTCAAATGTGGTCTTCAACACAACCGGGTTAGTGAATAAACAGTTTGATGGAGAGAATAAATCTAAAATTTGCCTGCCCAGAAAGTGCAAAACATTCTGGTGATGCTCAGAGACACCTGGGGTGTCCGTGGTTGCACTTCTCCAGAGATCTTCAAAAAGCAAGAAGTATTTATACATAAAGTTGAACGGCCATTGCTGCCAGTCTGGCTCTCTGAAACGGGGATCAAGATCGGAAGGAACAGGGGCAGGTCGGTTATAAATTATTTCCTGCAAGCTTTCCCCAATGAGCTTTACAAGTTTGTTTGTAAACTCCTCGAGTAACAGGTACTGCTTCCCTGGGGAATTGGCCAAATTGACCACCCAATCTAGGTAAGCCAGGGTAACCGCAACAGGTGAAATGCTAAAGGTAAATTTCGCCTGACGGGAATGAACAAACCGATCAACGCTTGCCATACCCTTGAAACGATAGTCTGTCATTGATTTTCTCCTTGAAAATTTTTAACATTAAAATGCCAGATTGGATTAATAAAATCAACTCTAAATAAGAAATTACAACCTTTGTTGATACTTGACAAGGTTACTAACTGTTGATAATATTTTTGCAGATGGGCGGGTAGCTCAGGTGGGAGAGCGCCACGCTTACAACGTGGAAGTCACAGGTTCGAGTCCTGTTCCGCCTATCAACTTGAAAATTCTGGAAACCATCTTAGCGTGTACGTAAGTCCATGCTGAAAGGTGGTTTTTCCCAAGGTTGGATATAGGAAAACCTGAACTTAAAGTAGTTTACACTCACGGGGTCGTAGTTAAGTTGGTTATAACGCCGGCCTGTCACGCCGGAGGGCGAGGGTTCAAGTCCCTTCGGCCCCGCCAGTATTCAATAGGGGGTTAGCCAGAGGGTTGACCCCCTTTTAATCCACCGATGAAGTACGAAGGACTGATAATAAGACCCCCCAGTGAAGCCAAAAGCCTCCTGCTGCAAGTCACTGTTGGATGTTCCCATAACAGGTGTACCTTTTGCGGTAGCTACAAAGGTAAAAAATTCCGCATAAAGTCATTGGAGGAAATTGAGGAAGATATAATTGAAGCCAAACAATTCAGAGGTATTAAAAGGGTTTTTCTCTGCGACGGTGATGCCCTTATAATCCCCCAAAAGAAACTCATCAATATATTAGAATCCATCAGGAAACATATACCTCAAGTCGAGCGGGTGGGTACATACGCTAATGCCAAAAGCATATTGAGAAAAACGGTTGACGAACTCAGATACTTAAAGGATCTAGGACTCGGCATTGTTTATTTGGGAGTAGAAACGGGCAGTGAAGAAATACTCTCAAGGATAAACAAAGGAGTTTCGTACAATCAGATGGTGGAGGCAGCACTGAGAGTGAAAGAAGCAGGCATGACATTATCTGTTACGATAATACTTGGCCTGGGTGGTCTGAAAGGGAGTCAGGATCACGCCCTAAAGACAGCTCGAATACTGACGGAAATAGATCCCCATTACGTGGGAGCTCTTACCCTGATGCTGATTCCCGGAACACCCCTGTATGAAGATTACCAAAGTGGTACATTTGAACCACTCAATCACTTCGGTTTCATTAAAGAATTGGGTGTTATCATAGCTAACAGTCAGTTCACAAATTGTCTCTTTACTTCCAATCACGCGTCCAATTATCTACCGATAAGGGCAAATCTCCCTCAGGAGAAGGAGAAAGTCTTAGACTTAATATCTTACGTTTTGAAAACACGTGACCCAAGAATGCTAAGACCTGAGTTTATGAGGGCACTATGATAAGGATGGGTTGAAATGCTCAAGTCATTCATTTCATTCATTAAAGATGCAATATGGGGTCGGGACTCCCAAAGATTGGAAAAAGAAATACGTTCCATCATCGATGAAGGTGAAGAAAAGGGATACATCGATCCAGAATCGGGCGAAATGATAGAAAGCATCCTCGAGTTCAGAGATACTGTGGTACGAGAAGTTATGGTGCCAAGAACACAAATAGTGGCAATCCCCGTCAACGCTACCATATACGAAATATTGGACTTGGTTCTGAAGCACGGTCATACAAGAATGCCTGTATACGAGAAAAGCATAGATAACATCATCGGCGTTTTAAACGTGAAAGATCTTCTTAAGTTCTGGTCAAAACCCATAACTGAAGATGATCTCCGAACGTGTCTCAGGAAACCATATTTTATTCCTGAAACAAAAAACGTTCATGCCCTTCTGCGCGATTTAAAAAAGATGAAATATCACATGGCGATCGTTATAGACGAATACGGTGGAACAGCAGGTCTTGTAACTCTGGAAGATCTGCTGGAGGAAATAGTTGGGGATATTCGGGATGAACACGATACTGAAGAAGCGGAAATAATAGATTTAGAGGATGGATCAAGCCTCGTTAACGGTCATGTCGAGATTGAAAAAATTGAAGAACATTTTGGTGTACAATTCGCCGATGGAAAATTCGAAACTCTGGGAGGATTGATTCTCAGCGCTACGGGTCGCATACCCGTACAAGGAGAAACAATTAGTATAGATCCGTTTGAGATGACAATCGAATCTGCAGATGAAAGAAGTATCAAAAAAGTCCGCATAAGAAAAGCTACCGATGACAAATCGAGACAGTTTCCCCTTGTAAGCTCTCCACCCATATGACGTCGCTGTACATAATCACCCATATTAAAGCTAAAAGTCTACCCTGGATACTTGCTCTAATTACCGGCATATTAATGATTTTTTCCTTCCCTAAATTCGGATCCGGAATGTTTGCATGGATTTTTCTTGTCCCCCTCTTGATCTCGCTCCACGGCAAAAATTCTACTAAAGCAGCCGCTCTAGGTTTCTTTGCAGGATTAATTGGATACACAGGAATCCTGTATTGGATCTCCCACGTTGTGGTTCAATACGGCAATCTACCTCTTGTATTCGGTATATGTGCGACTCTTCTCCTTGCAGGATACCTTTCTTTATACATAGCACTCTTTACCGCAGGTGTAACATTCTTTGAAAAAAGGGGGTTACCCCTTTATCTTACTGCTCCTCCCTGGTGGACTTTACTGGAGTATGTTAAATCAACTGTACTTACCGGATTCCCGTGGGAAAATCTGGGACACTCCCAGTACCAAAATTTACCAATAATTCAGATAGCAGAAATAACAGGTGTATACGGTATTTCCTTTCTCCTTGTACTTATTAACGCTCTCATCGCTGAAGTTATCTTGGCGAAAAACCCAAAGAAGTCAGTAAAATTAATTCTAGTAGGTATCATCGTAATCACCACAACTTACGTCTATGGGATTTGGAGTATTGAGTTTAATGATACACGGATGGAAAAGGCACCAACACTCCATGTAAGCCTCATTCAGGGCAATGTCGACCAATCTGTTAAATGGGACCCACTCTACAAGAAAACGACGATGGGAATTTACACTACGCTTACCCGACGTTTTGCACCTCCCCAAGGAGGGCTAATAGTATGGCCGGAAACCGCAGTACCTTCATTTTTCCAGGACAGAGATGAAGTTCATGAACAGATAGTCAGTCTATGCCGCGAACTCAAATCGTGGCTTCTCTTCGGAAGCCCCAGCTACGAACGGAAAGATGATAGATTGATCCTGTTTAACAGTGCATATTTACTCTCACCTAATGACGATAGATACATGCGTTATGACAAAGTCCATCTCGTTCCATACGGTGAGTATGTACCTTTGAGGGAGTACTTCCCGTTCATAAAGAAACTCGTCCACGGAATCGGAGATTTTGGGAGGGGAAAGGACTATTCACCACTGAGTATTGACGGGATAAAGTTGGGTGTCCTCATCTGCTATGAAGGCATCTTTCCCGAAGCAAGCAGAAAGTACAAAGAAAAAGGCACCAATATACTCGTAAATATAACTAATGATGCCTGGTTTGGATGGACTTCTGCGCCTTACCAGCACCTATCCATGGCCATTTTCAGAGCTGTAGAAAACAGGGTATATCTATTAAGAGCAGCAAACACAGGCATATCCGCCATAATAGATCCAACGGGAAGAATTATTTCCTCGAGTGGTCTGTTTGAAACAACGGGCATTGAGGGGTCAGCTAAAATAATGAAAAATCACACATTATATGATAGAATTGGAGATCTATTTGTCTTAATGTGTTTTTTCGCCCTTTTAGGACTTTTCATTTACTCAACTCTAAGGAGTAAAAGGTATGATTGATGGATGGACTGAAAAAGTGGAAGATCTGAAAAAGAGAATAGACCATCTAAAGGTGTGTCTTTGACATCCCAGCCAAAGAAAGCGAAATAACAGCTATTGAGAAAGAGGCATCGCAACCCGAGTTCTGGAATGAACCCCAGAAAGCAGGAGAACTTTTGAAAAAAAAGGCTGAATCGGAAGAAATGGTAACGAGGTGGAAAAGCTACCTAAATATGTTAAACGAACTAGAAATGATGTACGAGCTAGCACTAACCGAAAACGACTTTTCAATTTTAGCTGATATCGAAAGAGAACTCACAAAATTGCAGCTTGACATACGTAAAGAGGAAATCAAACTAATGTTGGGGGCTGAGGAGGATGCACTTAATGCAATACTATCCATAAACGCAGGAGCCGGTGGCACAGAAGCTCAGGATTGGGCAGAAATGTTACTTAGAATGTACCTCCGATGGGCAGAACGCAAGGGGTACAAAACCACTATCATTGATTTGCAGCCCGGTGAAGAGGCAGGCATAAAAAGCGCCTCAATTACCTTGGAAGGAGAATACGCATACGGCTTCGCGAAGGCAGAGATTGGTATTCACAGGTTGGTGAGGATTTCTCCCTTCGACTCCAATGCCAGACGACACACCTCATTTGCCTCTGTGTTTGTTTATCCGGAGGTAAAAGACGATATTGTTATCGAGATTGACGAGAAAGACCTTCGTATTGACACATTCCGTTCTTCAGGGGCTGGGGGTCAGCATGTCAATAAAACTGATTCGGCTGTACGAATAACCCATATACCGACTGGCATTGTGGTTCAGTGCCAGAACGAAAGGTCCCAACACAAGAACAGGGCCATGGCTATGAAATACCTGAGATCAAGGCTCTACGAGTTAAAACTCAAGGAAAAAAGAGAGAAATTAATGGAAATAGAAAAGACAAAAAAAGACATAGCCTGGGGAAGTCAAATTCGCTCTTATATTCTTCATCCATACAAACTCGTTAAAGATCACCGTACAAACCTCGAGGTTGGTGATGTAAACAGAGTACTCGATGGGGATCTAGATGAATTTATTGAAGCTTATCTTTTGATGCAGCACTCATAAATTTAATTTTTGCTTGGCTTTTCATCTTTCTTTTGCTACAAAATCCTGGAATTTTGTCCTCATCAGATTCTCAAAGGGGGTAGAAAAGGTGGTGAAGAGGAAGAAGTTCTATGTGTGTTCTTTTTTCACAATTTTTCTACTTCTTCCCTTACTGAGCATACACTTAAAAACAAGCTACGCAGATCCTAGCGGAAATAGACAAGCACTACCAACGTTGGTTGCGATGGATAAAAAAGAACAAAAGATGGCTACCCACCGAGATGAGACTAACTCCCAGGAAGATGCGAAAAATAAATTAAAAAGAGAAAAGAAAAAAAACGAAGAACAGGAGATTATTGAAGAAGCCGAAAAGCTAATCGAAGCTGCTCAAAATTACTGGGAAAAAGGAGACATGGAAAGGGCTATTGAAATGCTGGATCTGGCGTACAGTCTAATTCTCACCGACAGCGAAGAACCGGAGATTGCGAGACAAAAAGATGATTTGCGTTTTATGATATCTAAAAAAATCCTTGCAATTTACAGTACGAAACAAAACCGTGCCAATGGCATAAGAAGCGAAATTCCTTTAGTTCTCAACGAAGATGTGGAAAGGGAGATAGAATCTTTTCTAGGACGGGAAAGGGACTTCTTTGTCGCTGCCTACAAACGGTCTTTCCTCTTTCGACCAATGATTCTGAAGGAATTGAAAAAAGCCCGTCTTCCTGAAGAATTATCATGGTTACCCCTAGTGGAAAGCGGTTTTAACGTAACTGCACTTTCCCCTGCCAGGGCTTTGGGGCTATGGCAATTTATTGCGTCCACGGGTTACAAATACGGCCTTGAAAGGGATGACTGGATTGACGAACGTCTTGACCCCGAAAAAGCCACCAAAGCTGCCATTGCTTACCTTAAAGAACTACACGAAATGTTCGGTGACTGGTTAACCGCACTTGCAGCTTACAACTGCGGTGAAGGTAGAGTTATCAGGGTAATATCATCACAGAAGATAAACTATTTCGATCGTTTCTGGGATCTGTACCGTCAACTTCCTTACGAAACGGCTCGTTACGTACCCCGTTTCTTAGCAACGCTCCATATTGTGAAAAATCCAAAACAATACGGTATTGATAAGGAACTAACAGAAACACCTGTTACAACCCCAACATACACCACAGTGAAAACAAACAAGCCTATGTTACTAAAGGACATCGCAAATCACTTAAACATCTCAGAAGAGATCCTCTACTTTTTGAATCCAGAACTTAGGTACAAAGCGACACCTAACCGGGAATACAATCTCAAAATTCCAGAAGAATCCTTGGAGCAATTCCTCCTCGCAGCTGATCAGATACCTTCCTGGGAAAAACCGGTTAGCTTATCCAAAAAGAAACGCCTCGTGTTTGTGTACCATAAAGTGAAGAAAGGCGAAACGCTGTCATCCGTTGCCGCGAAATACCATACCTCTGTAAAGTTAATAAAGATACACAATAAGAAAACGCTCAAGTCAAAAGGGGTTTACGCAGGTCAATTACTCAAAGTTCCGGTTTACAGTGCACTATATTCACCTAGACATGCAAAAGTTGCAGCCGTCTCCCACAATGAAACCTCATATACTGTACGGAAAGGGGACACTCTCTCATCAATAGCTACTCGCTTCAACACATCCGTCTCCGAATTGAAGAGAATTAACAATATAAAAACTGACAGAGTAGTTGCCGGACAAGTTCTTCTGGTGTCATCCCTGGACAAAGTTAAAACGCAAAACGGAAAAAACAATGGGAAAATCACCAGGAGGAAAGAAAGTTGATCACCGATCAAAAACACACTCTCAGGAATCGACAAAACTAATTGAATGGATGCGGCTATTAGTTCTAATCGTGGATAAAGGCATTCATTACCTCATTTAGAGTATATTCTATACTTCTCCGTATGTCCCGTAAACGCTCTTCGGTTGTTGCTTCAAACCGAAGTACAAGCACCGGTTGAGTATTAGAAGCCCTTATCAGCCCCCAACCATCGATGAACTGGACACGTACACCATCGATATCTACAATTGAGAATTTTTTCTCCAAACGAGATTTTACCTCGTCAACAACACGAAACTTTATGCTGTCGGGACAATCAATTCTTATTTCAGGTGTGGCGTACGTTACAGGAATATCTGCCATCAACTCACTCAGGTTTTTACCTGTACGAGAAATGATCTCCAATAGACGAAATGACGCATAAACGGCATCATCATAACCAAAGTACCTATCGGCGAAGAAAAGATGCCCACTCATTTCGCCGGCAAGCAATGCCTTTTCCTCCTTCATTTTTTGTTTTATCAGCGAATGTCCCGCTTTCCACATAATGGGACGTCCCCCATTCTTCGCAATTTCGTCGTATAGCTTTTGCGAACACTTCACTTCCCCAATTATCGCAGCACCAGGATTATCCTTTAGTATGTAACGAGCAAAAAGCAAAAGAAGCTCATCGCCCCATAGGATTTTAGCCATGTCAGTTATGACTCCCAAACGATCTGCGTCACCGTCGTAAGCGATCCCCACATCCGCCCTTTGTCTTTTAACCTCCTTTATAAGGTCTTCTAAATATTCAGGTATTGTCGGATCTGGAAAGTGATGGGGAAATCTCCCGTCAGGCTCACAGTAAAGGGGGGTAACTTTGCAACCAAAACTCTCAAATAAAGGAAGGGCAAAATAACCTCCTGTACCATTGCCCCCGTCCAAAACAACATTTATACCCGGTTCAATATACACTGATTTTAGAATAAAGTCCCCATATGCATCAAATACCGAAGAACTCTCTACCTCACCTATGCCCCTCTCAAATTCACCCGATCTAATCAGATGATACAAAAATTGAATATCCTCACCATAAATGGTATCCGGCCCTATACACACTTTAAAACCATTGAATTCTGGAGGATTATGACTTCCCGTAACCATAACCCCACCTTCTGCATTAAACTGCCGTATGGAAAAATAGAGCATAGGTGTGGTACAAAGTCCTATATTTATAATCTTTATGCCTGTTCCCTTAAGGCCCTCAATCAATGCTTCTGCAAATTCTTCCGAAGTCAATCTACAGTCCCTGCCTACCGTCATCTTTCCAACACCTTTTCGCCGCGCCATCGTTCCAATAGCTCTTCCTATGAGGTAAACAATCTCATAGTTCAGTTGGAGATCTACTACACCTCTGATGTCGTATTCTCTAAAAATTGAAGGATCCACCATCTCCTACACCTCTTCTACGTGGATACTATCTCAAAAAAGTGAAGTTAGTATTAACTCTTATAATGCTTAACATCTTTGTCGTACGTCACGAGATAAAAAATGTCCTCTCAGTTATCAAATTTATCAAAAGCTCAACTCTTTCAATTATAAAATGTGCACCAGCCGCAACTAGTTCACCATACGTTGATGATCCTGTTAAAACTCCAACTGTAACTGTTCCTACCCTCTGCCCCAACAGAATATCAATAGGATGATCTCCCACCACAACTGCTTGAGGGGGCAGTATATCGAGGACATTCAGAGCGATCATGAGGTGTTCCGGATCAGGCTTAACC
>JAOACW010000012.1 GCA_026417625.1 Syntrophales bacterium
AGCTAACACCATAAGGCTCGCTACCCCCTACGGTCTTTTTTTTATGGATAAGCCGGAAATCTCTACTGTATAGCCTTATATAGCCATCAAGAGAGCTTACGGCAAGCCTCCCTGAGCCATCAAAGTCCGCCCAGCAGCTACTATCCCCGTATGCCTTATCCTCAAAGACAGGGGTATATTTACCTGATGGATGGGTGGCATAGACCCTGATGCCGTTATTTCTCCATAAGCATGCCACCAGGTATCGGCCATCTCGGGAATAGCTAAGATGAAATATCACATTGGGTAAGCCTTCTAACCTTGAGATGAGCCTGCCTGTAGAGGTAGCAAAGATATAGATGGAATATGATTTATCCCACTCAAAACCTGTCCAGCCCCCGGCAGCGATGTGTCTGCCATCGGGGGAGATGGCAACGCTATGGATTTTTCCTTCATTGCCTTCTCCAATGGGGGGTCTTATGGTCTTAATGAGCCTGCCGGTTTTTAGTTCCCAGAGCTTTATGGTTTTGTCATGAGAGCCTGTTACTATAAACTTTTCCTTTGCATCTACGGCAATCCTTCTAATGGGTGCGGTGTGCATACCGGTGTCAATCTTTAGGATTGGCTCAGTAGGGGGCTCTCCTGCAAAAACAGGGCTTATGAGGAGAATATAAAAGAGAAGGGATAAAGGTTTAAATTTTCTGAATGTTTTCATCCTGTCTCTCCTACTTTAAAAATCTCACCTGGCTTTTTTTATTCAATAGCTTAACCACTTCTCAATCATCTCTAATATCTTCTCAACATTGCTTATATGTTTTACTGTTTGGTATCCCTTCTTGTATAGGATTAGTTTGTCCTTTGTTTTTCCCACCAGTTATCTTCTGGCTTTTATAACTATCGTGTTTCATGACAACTTTATATCCTCCATATACTACATTTCTCAAATGATCCCTAACTTCTACTTCTCCCTCAGTTACATTTAGTTCATAAGTATCTTTGCTTTTTCCTTCAAGAGGAAATCTTGTCTTTTCATCTCTGGATTTACCTTGTTTTTGGGATGCATTTATTGAAGGCCATAGGCAATTATAAAGGGGGAAGAAGTCTATGATTGTAAGAAGATACCACCTTATAAGATTAGTCTTGACCAGTCACACCCCCACAGGGGTTTTTTTTGGATCTGTCTGTGTTTTTTTCTCTTCTATGAGGTGTTTTTCTTAGGGGGTTATCCTTTTGTTTAAGCTAGGAGTAATAGGTTGAACGTTTGATGCCGAGGTTATGTAGAATGGCTGTTATTTATCTATCATGATATGTTCTGGTCCTAATCCAAGTTCATCTCTTTTTTAAGGTTGTTATCATAAGGGTTGGATTAATTGTAATCTCATAAAGGTGTGAAAACCCTTCTTGGTTTTTTGTTAGTCTGCTCGTTCATGTTACATTGTCTCCAAGTATGACTGATAAGGCATATGTAGAATCATATTTGAGTTGGACTCTTGTGCCAACAGGGATTAGGTTATAAAAAAGTAGATTTGACCTCAACTTCTTTTTCTTGCTTTTTCGGGTTATTTGTTACATTATTTTTCATAAGACATATCCTCCTTTTTGCCTCTTTAATATGAGAGACTAATGATCTTGTTTTTGATGATAAACACAACATCTGATTATAGCTCTGTGTTGCTTTAACCCGCACCTCATGCTAAAAGAAATCGCATATCTTATCGAGGGACAAGGTGGGAAGGAATGAAAACCATAATGGCGCCGTGGCGTATGGAGTATATAAAAGGGGAAAAGCCTGAATCATGTATCTTTTGCCTAAGAGAAGATAGTCCAGGCGATTTCATTCTTAAGCGTTCGAGTAAATGTTTTGTGATGATGAACCGTTATCCTTACACAAGCGGTCATGTGATGATCATACCTTACAGGCATGTGAGTCGTCTTGAGGATCTGGACGAGGAGGAGCGCCTAGATCTGGCAAACATGACTATTCTTGCGATCTCTGTTCTCCGGGAAGCTATGAAACCTGATGGGTTTAATGTGGGATTGAATCTAGGTAAAGCAGCGGGCGCTGGTGTAGATGATCATCTACACGTCCATGTGGTGCCGCGGTGGATGGGGGATACGAATTTTGTGAGTGTTATCGGTGAGGTGCGAGTGATACCCGAAGCAGTTTCCGAGACATGGGAAAAGCTTCTTACCTATTTTGAAAAAAAGTGATATGTCCAGTCTGAGATGAGAGGGACGAAATGAAAATAATTTACACCATCGTCGTAATTCTTCTTCTGATTTTCGTTGTTGATTTCTCCATGAACAATTCCACCCCCATTCAGTTTAAGTACAGAGACCTCATAGACTTTACCCTTCCTGCCTACATGCTCATATTTGTGAGTTTTCTTGCAGGGGTAATATTCGCTGGTATCATGGGCATAGTGGAGCGTTTCCGTCTGAGCAGAACGATCAATGAGTTGAATAGAGCCGTGAGGGATTTAAAAAGGGAGCTAAGGTCACATGTGCAGCCCACCGTGACGGACGATAATCAAAAGACGCAGACCACTGGTACATCCGTATCGGGAGATATAACCGACAAAGTTTTTTAGACAACACAGTCCCGTTCGTCCCCTTTTATCTTTTCCAAAGCATGGGGAAGTGCGGGGAGGATAACCTCGAGGTTTTCCCGGGCCCCTTGGGGACTACCGGGGAGATTCACGATTAGTGTTTCGCCTCTAATTCCTACAACCGCTCTGGAAATCATGGCGTAAGGGGTTTTCTTAAGACTTTCGATCCTCATGGCCTCCGCCATTCCGGGTATTTCCTTGTCAATGATATCTCTTGTGGCCTCTGGCGTTACATCCCTGGGGCTGACACCGGTGCCTCCTGTTGTCACAATGAGATCTATCTTCAGTTTATCGGCGCATTCTTTGAGGACAGAGGCGATTGCAGATCTCTCATCGGGGACAGCCTTTGTGTAAAGCACCTGGAATCCCGCATTTTCGAGGAGTCGCTGAACTTCTGAACCACTTAAGTCCGTGCGCTCACCGCGGAATGTGCGATCACTCACGGTTATTACAGCAGCCTTTATGGGTTTCTCCATAGACTATCTGCTGCTTTCCTCTTTAGCTTTTTTCGCTTCGGCGATAATTTTCTCCGCGATGTGTGCCGGTACTTCCTCGTAATGTGAGAATTCATATGTGAAGGAGCCCCGTCCACTAGTTATTGATGTCAGGTCGGGGGCGTATCTGAGAATCTCCGCCAGGGGAACAAGGCCCTTTATGATCTGGGTTGAGCCTTTTGCCTCCATCCCCACAATTTTGCCACGGCGGCTGTTCAAATCACCTATAACATCGCCCATGTACTCCTCAGGGACCTCTATGTTGATCTGCACTATAGGTTCCAGGAGCGTGGGCTGGCAGGCCATCATGCCCTTTTTAAAGGCGAGGGACCCAGCTATCTTGAAGGCCAGTTCCGAGGAGTCGACCACGTGGTAAGAACCATCGACCAGCGAAACTTTCACGTCAACAACGGGGTAACCTGCAAGGACGCCTTCCTCCATAGCTTCCAGTACACCCTTTTCAACCGCGGGACGGAACTGTTGTGGTATAACACCTCCGACGATACGGTCCACGAACTCAAAGCCTGCACCCCTGGGCAACGGTTCGAGCTCCAGCCAGCAGTCGCCGTATTGACCACGCCCTCCGGACTGTTTTTTGTACTTACCCTGAACGTTTGTCTTGCCTTTTATCGTTTCCTTGTAAGGCACCTTCGGGGTTCTTAAATTCACCTCAACACCGAATTTCCGCCTCATCTTCTCCACGGTCACCTCGATGTGGACCTGACCGAGGCCTGCTAGGATCATCTCTTTGGTCTGGTCATCCCTGTAAAATCGGAGAGTGGGATCCTCCTCAACAAGTCGATGAAGGGATCCTATGATCTTCTCTTCGTCTCCCCTGCTTTTCGGCTCGATGGCGTAGAGGACAACAGCTGGTGGTGCCATTGGTTTTTCAAAAAGGAGGGGGGCTTTATCACTGCATAAAGTGTCTCCCGTTGCTGTTTCCTTGAGTTTGGCTACTGCAGCGATGTCTCCGGGAATAAGTGTTTCTGCCTGTTTCTGAGCTTTGCCCTCAAGATGAAACAGACCCCCGAATTTTTCGTTTATTTTTTTATTGGCGTTGTAGATGCTTGAATCCGGAGGAAGGGTGCCCGAGAATACACGGAAGATATTCAACCGACCTGCATACGGATCAGCTATGGTTTTGAACACCCACGCTGAAAAAGGTGCCTGCGGATCGGGAGCCCTTTCTTCTTCACTGTCGCCACTTAACGATTTGCCCTTTACTGGACCTCTCTCAATGGGCGATGGAAGGCAAGAAACGATCAGGTCTGCGAGGAGATGGATTCCCACTGTTTTTATCGCTGAACCACAGATGGCGGGAATGATATTACGCGAAATAACAGCCTTACGCAGGCCCGCCAGGAGTTCCGAAGGTGAAAGTTCACCTGTTTCCAAGTATTTGTCCATGAGGGCTTCTTCGGTCTCTGCGATATCCTCCATCATAGATTCTCGAAA
The DNA here is from genome assembly GCA_026417625.1 of Syntrophales bacterium. Classification (NCBI taxonomy): domain Bacteria; kingdom Pseudomonadati; phylum Thermodesulfobacteriota; class Syntrophia; order Syntrophales; species Syntrophales bacterium. The sequence goes on from JAOACW010000012.1 coordinate 4,538, forward strand.
TTTGTTCACATCCTCCATCATATCATCGGGAATGTTCCCCTCTTTCACTCCTCCCTTATGATCGGATGGATACAGGGCCTTCATGTTCACAAGATCTACAACACCCTGAAAAGTATCTTCTTTTCCGATGGGTAGGGCAATGGGTGTAACCTTTGCTTTTATCATCTGGGAAATACTATCGATGGCTTTGTAAAAATCGGCCCTTTCTCTGTCCATACGGTTTACAAACACGAGGCGAGGAATATTGTTGTTATCGGCAAAATCCCACAGTTTCTGCGTCTGAAACTCCACACCGCTTACCGCATCAATTACCACAACCGCTCCATCAGCCACCCTTATGCAGCATTGAGTATCGAAGATGAAGTTCGGATCACCGGGGGTATCGATGATATTCACCTTATGTTTGTTCCATTCTATGTAGTTCATCGCAGATGATATAGTAATATGTCGCTTTTGCTCCTCTGGCTCGTAGTCCATTGTGGAGGTACCATCATCCACTCGGCCGAGTCTATCTGTCTTTCCTGAAACGTAGAGTAAGGCCTCACTTAGAGAAGTTTTGCCTGTTCCTCCCTGCCCTATTATGACTACATTTCTTATGGATTTTGTTTCGTACTTCGCCATAGAGAGCTCCTTAAAAGAGGAGTTTTATGATTGAATGCTGTGCTTAGCGTAATCGGCGTTTCTTAGTCAAGGATATTTTTTGATCGTTAAAGATATTGACACGGAGCATTGATACAGGTATAAGCCCAATTTCACAGCTAAATGAAGTTTAGTAAGGAGTGTGTAATGTGGCTTCAGGGTTAAAGAGAATTAAGAAATTATTAATTGCCAATAGGGGTGAAATTGCTCTAAGAATTATGCGTACCGCCCAGGAACTTTCCCTGGATGTAGCGGTGATTTACGAGAAGCCCGATGAGGATGCCTACTACGTCCGTTTGGCCGATGAGGCCATTCTCATTGGGGATGGTCCTCTTAAGGACTACCTCAATATAGACAAAATCATCTGGGCAGCGAAGAAATGTGGTGCAGACGCTATTCATCCAGGGTATGGTTTCCTATCCGAAAATCCTGATTTTGCTGCTGCTTGTGAAAGAGAAGGGATTATATTTGTTGGACCCCCGTCTGACGTTATTAGAAAACTGGGTAACAAGGTAGTGGCTAGAAACATTGTGGAAAAGGCGGGTGTTCCCTCTATTCCAGGAACTTCTGATCTAGCCCCTGGCAGCGAGGGTTTGCGGCAGGCGTACGAATTTGCTTCCCGCTGGGGGTATCCGTTAATGCTCAAAGCTTCAGCAGGTGGTGGTGGCCGCGGTATAAGAAAGATTGTTAACGAAACGGATCTTATGATCCAGTTACCCCTAGCGCGAGCTGAGGCGCTTGCAGCCTTCAATGATGAAAACGTCTATGTGGAGTTGTGTATAGAACGTCCCCGCCATGTGGAGATTCAGATACTAGCCGATCAGTATGGCAATGTAATACATCTGGGGTCCCGCGATTGTTCTATTCAGAGGAGGCACCAGAAGCTTTTAGAAATTGCACCGGCAGAGCTGCCAGAGGATGTACTAGAGGCCATGTACGATTGTGCCATAAGGGCCGCGAAGGAGGCAGGTTATGTGAATGCAGGAACGGTAGAGTTTCTCGTTGATTCGGAGACCAACGAGTTCTGGTTCATGGAGGTGAACACCAGGCTCCAGGTAGAGCACACGGTCACGGAGGAACTAACCGGTGTGGATCTGGTACGCGAGCAAATTCGCATCGCAGACGGTGCTCTTCTAGATATACCTGCGGAGCGTATACGCTTCTTTGGTAAAGCGATTCAGGTGAGAATCAACGCAGAAGATCCAAAGAACAACTTTATGCCCGAGGGAGGGAAAAGGGTGGAGGTGTACCAGTCTCCCGGGGGTCCTGGTGTGAGGCTCGATGGAGCTGTTTATCAAGGATACAAGATTCCCACTGAGTATGATTCCCTTCTCGTTAAGATGACAGTCAGAGGGTACAACTGGGAGCAGGCCATTCAGCGACTGAAGCGCGCCCTTAAAGGATTTGTTATCGTTGGACCGAAGACGACCATTCCCTTCTACTTGGCAATTTGCGATGAACCGGATTTCAGGGCGGGTAAGTTTGATACTACTTACATTGACACACATCCGCAGATCTTCGATTATCCCGAACCGGAAAGGGAGATCGCGAAGCTGGCCAAGTTGATTGCGGAGATCCATGTACACAAGATCAATAGATACGCTTACTAAAATTTTTCTCCGAGGTGATTTCTGATGAGTTTTGATGAGAGAAGGATAACACCAAGGGAGTTAAAAGAGAAAGGCGTTCGTTATGTTCTCGACAAGATACGCCGTCAAAGAGGTTTTTACATAACCAATACGGAGAGGGACCTTTCACAGTCTGATTTCAAGAATCGGGTTATGCCCCATACACAACTTCTCGTGGCTAAAGAGAGAAACGATGCTGGTTATTTCTCCATTGAGATTTCTGGAGGTGCCTCTGTTCATGTGGATCTTCTGAGAAAGCAGATCAACCCTCTTGAAAAGCTGAGGGTGTTGAGTGAGAAGATGCCCGATACACTTTTCCAGACCCTTTGCCGGGGGATAAACTTGTTTGGCTACCGACCTTATCCTGAAAACGTTATCAGGTTGACGGTTCGGACTTTCGCCCGTTATGTACACGTATGGAGGGTTTTTGATTTTTTGAACTATGTTCCCAATATGATACCCGTTTTCGAAGAGGTGAAGGCAGCTGGTTGCATTCTGGAGCCAGCCATATGTTTCTCCACGGGACCGGAACACACCGATGAGTTTTACCTCCGCAAAGTGGCAGAAATACTGGAAGTAACCGGACCAGACATCATCCTCTGTATCAAAAACCACGGGGGTCTTGGGACGCCGAGGAGGATAGGACAGCTTGTGAGATCCATCCATGAGAGGTATCCTGAGTTGATCATTCATTATCACGGGCACAATACGGATGGGGCAGACTTAGGGCGCATCGTTGAAGCGGTGAAGAATGGTGCCAAGATTGTCGATGCCAGCGATCATGCCTTTACAGGGTTTTACGGACCACCACCCTTGCTGACCGTAGTGGATGTATTGGAGGATTACGGTTATCCCGCAGTTGGTATAAATCGTCAGGCTGTAATCGATACGTCCAGCAAATTACGTCCCGAGAGGATACATTATCGGGATTTCGAATCTCAGTTCCTTGGTTTCGATCCCACAGTCCAGATCCACAAACTCCCCGGGGGTGCAACAGGTTCCAGTTTTGAACAGGCACAGAAAGGCGGATTTCTCCACAGGATGCCCGAAATACTAGAACACGAACTTCCCCGTGTGCAGGTGGAACTGGGTAACTGGTGGAGTGTGACCCCGGGTTCGCAGATACTGTGGACGACCGCTGCGAACAATGTACTCAAAGGTGTACGTTATAAAGATGCAAGTGATGATCTCAAGAACCTCATGCTTGGTCGTTACGGGGAATTTCCGTTTTATAGGCCTGCCGATGAGATATACAAAGCTGTTTTTGGATCGGACTGGAAGAGCATTGTGGAAAAAGAGTACGGTTATCAGAAGATCGAGGATGTGGATTTAGAAGTGGAAAAGAGGGTACTTGAACATAGGATCGGCAAGCAGGCTACAGAGGAAGAGCTAGTCCTTTATCTCCAACATCCCAACGATGCGGTTGAGTTCTTCAAATTCGAGGCTAAATTCGGTAAAACTTGGGTATTGCCTCCCAATGTATGGTTCCGGAGAGGTGGTTTCAGCATGGGAGAGAAACTGGAGATTCCAGATACTAGCGGTCGTTTGCATTCCATTGAGATCGGTCCGCAGCGAAAGACTAAAGAAGGGGATACCATAACTTATATGATTATCGACCATCATTCTGAGCCTATAATAACAGAGGCCGAGGAGGAAGAAGGGGAAGAAAAAACGAAGAAGAAAAAACCCATGACCCCTCAGGAGATCGAACTGGCATGGAAAGCAGGGGATATTAGAGCTCATGTGCCAGGTTCGGTGAGCAGCATCCCAGTTGAAGTTGGTGAAGAGGTTTCGGTTGGTGATGTGCTAATCGTGTTGGAAGCAATGAAAATGTTACACAATATAACGAGCGTTGTAAGTGGAAAGGTATTGGAGATAAACGTTTCAACGGGTGACAAGGTCGCCATTGGTGATCGTCTTATGTTCGTATCTAGAGAGTAGGGATGTTAGCATCTTTACTGAAACGGATAGTAGGAACGAGAAACGACCGTATTTTGAGAGAGATTTCTCTGATCCTCAGGGAAATCAACGCCCTGGAGCCTAAGATGATGCGTATGAGTGATGCTGAGCTCCGGGCTATGACTGATAAGTTTAAGGAGCGTCTGAAAGACGGAGAAACACTGGATGATATATTGCCTGAGGCCTTTGCTGTAGTTCGGGAAGCGGCAAGGAGAACGGTAATGATGCGGCCTTTTGATGTGCAGATAATCGGGGGTGTTGTTCTCCACCAGGGCAAGATAGCCGAGATGGCAACAGGTGAAGGGAAAACGCTGGCAGCTACAATGCCCCTCTATCTAAATGCCCTTTTGGGTAGGGGATGCCATTTGGTTACGGTTAACGATTACCTTGCAAGACGGGATGCGAAGTGGATGGGCCCCATATACGAATTTCTTGGGCTTACTGTGGGGGTTATTGTGCACGGGATGGATGATGACGAGAGGAGAGAGGCATATAATGCAGACATCACCTACGGCACAAATAACGAGTTCGGGTTTGATTATCTCAGAGATAATATGAAATACGCCCTGGAAGATTACGTGCAGAGGGACTTCTACTACGCCATCGTTGATGAAGTGGATAGCATACTCATTGATGAAGCACGAACACCCCTCATAATTTCCGGACCCTCGGAGGAATCGACGGAAAAGTACTATCGGATCAATCAGATCATCCCTCGCCTAAGGAGAGATAAAGATTATACCGTAGACGAGAAGACGAGAACAGTGGTGCTAACCGAGGAGGGCATTGCGAGGGTCGAGCAGATGTTGAAAGTTCCCAATCTTTACGATCCCCGCAATATGGATCTTCTCCATCACGTGAACCAAGCACTCAGAGCCCACACTCTGTTCAAGAGGGATGTGGATTACGTCGTTAAAGACGGTAAGGTTATAATTGTAGATGAATTTACCGGTCGACTCATGCCTGGAAGAAGGTACAGTGATGGCCTTCATCAGGCCTTGGAGGCCAAGGAACATGTTAGAATCGAAGCTGAAAACCAGACTCTGGCCTCTATCACCTTCCAAAATTTCTTCCGCATGTACGAAAAACTGGCGGGTATGACGGGTACCGCAGACACGGAGGCTGAGGAGTTCAAGAAAATATACAACTTAGAGGTTGTGGTCATACCGACGAATATGCCCATGATAAGGGTGGATTATCCCGATGTAATCTACCGTACTCAGGCGGAGAAGATAAACGCCATAATCCGCGAAGTTAGAGAGCTTCATGCAAAAGGGAGGCCTGTCCTCATAGGCACCACCTCAATTGAGAAGTCTGAGCTTTTAAGTAAGCACCTATCTCGATACGGGATTAAACATGAGGTTCTGAATGCCAAAAACCATGAAAGGGAAGCGGAGATTGTAGCCCAAGCCGGTCAGCGCGGGGCGGTCACCATCTCTACAAATATGGCGGGAAGGGGAACTGATATCAAACTGGGACCGGGTGTAGCTGAAATGGGAGGACTTCACATCATTGGTACTGAGCGTCACGAAAGTCGCAGGATAGATAACCAGTTGAGAGGAAGGGCTGGTCGACAGGGTGATCAGGGATCGTCCCGTTTCTACCTCTCACTTGAGGATGATTTGTTGCGTGTTTTCGGTGCTGATAGGATCGCCTCTATCATCGATAAAATAGGAGGTATGGGGGAGGAAGAACCTATTGAGCATTCCCTTGTTACGAAAGCTATAGAGAATGCTCAGAAGCGTGTGGAAGCCCAGAATTTCGAGATTCGCAAGCATCTCCTCGAGTACGACGATGTGATGAACAAACAGCGTCAGGTGATTTATGAACAGCGCCGACGGGTACTTAAGGGTGATAACCTCTGGGAAGATCTCGAGGGCATGGTGGAAGAGGTGGTGGAGAGCATCGTTCCGGAATATGTGGATGCGAAGGCGCATCCAGAGGATTGGAATCTGAAGGGTCTCGATGATCGGGTCTTTAAGCTCTTCTCCCTGCACCTTGATTTTGCCAAGAGAAAAAACGGAATCGGGCCTTTAGAGATTACAGAAAAAATCATAAATGCCGTTAAAGACCACCTCCGGAGAAAGGAAGAGCAGTACGGCAGGGATCTGATGTCGTACTTGATAAGGTTCATCATGCTTCAGTCTATTGACAACCACTGGAAGGACCATCTTCTGGCGATGGACCATCTGAGGGAGGGTATTGGCCTTCGGGGCTACGGTCAGAAGGACCCGATAAGGGAGTACCAGAAAGAAGGTTACGAAATGTTCATGGACATGACGGCCCGCATAAAGGAAGATGTTGTAGAGCGTTTATGCAAAGTTCAAGTAAGAGCTGAGGAAGAGCTGGAGAGGACTTGGGGAAGAACGGAACGGGTTTATATCATGAACAGGGAGGATGATGCTCAGTCGTCACAGCCTGTTCGAAAGCAGAAGAAGGTCGGCCGTAATGAGCCCTGCCCGTGTGGGAGTGGTAAAAAGTACAAGAAATGCTGCGGTAGATGAGTGTTGAAGGATGGCATGTGGAGGTGACGTTTACGCTGTTCCTGGATTCATGGCTGCGGGTGTCGAAGCGGGCATAAAGTCATCTGGACAACGCGATCTAGCCCTTATTTTTGCGGAAATTCCAGCGAGAACAGTGGGGGTTTTCACAACAAACGACTTTAAGGCGGCACCGGTTTTATTGTCCCAGGAACGGATAAAGAAGGGTACAGTCAGAGCGATACTCGTTAACAGTGGCAACGCGAACGCTGCTACAGGGGACGAGGGTTATCATGACGCCTGTCTAATAACAGATAAACTCGCTGAGCTTTTAAAAGTCCCTGCCGATGAAGTTCTCATGGCTTCTACTGGCGTTATTGGACAGAGAATGCCAGTCGGCAAGGTGGAAGCTGCTTTACCTTACCTTGTTCGATCCTTAAGTGTGGATGGAATAGGTGAGGCAGCAGAAGCAATTATGACCACTGACCGTTTTCCAAAGATTTCTTTTCGTAGGGTCTTAGTTGGCGGAAATGAGGTTTCCATCTGTGGCATTGCCAAAGGAGCAGGTATGATTGAACCCTCAATGGCTACCATGCTTTCTTTTACTCTGACCGATGCTGTAATTGATCGTTCCACAATGGAACGGATCTTCAAACATGCAGTGGATAAAACGTTCAATGCGGTATCCGTCGATGGATGTATGAGCACGAATGACACAGCTGTTTTTATGGCGAGCGGCGCAGCAGGGAACAGGAGTATCAAGATAAATTCCAGTGATTGTCAGCGTTTCCGGGAGGTTCTTACGGATGTCCTTGGAGATCTTGCCCGGCTCATGGTGAAGGATGGGGAGGGTGCTACGAAAGTAATAGAGATTACTGTGGAAGAGGCAGCTAGTTTGAGAGATGCAAAACGGGTAGCGAAGGCTGTGGCTAATGCCAATCTGGTAAAAGCAGCGTTTTTCGGAGAGGATCCCAACTGGGGACGTATAGTTTCTGCTGCTGGTTCTCTGGGTATTGGTATTCCTGTGCAAAGATTCGAGCTTTCCATAGGAGAGAAAGTTGTTTTTAAGAACGGAAGAGGTGTGGAGGTTGATAGGAAGCTCCTGGAAGAGGTAGTGAAGACTCCCGAGATAAAAGTGAGACTCAAACTGGGAATGGGGAAATCTTCCTGGCGAGTCTGGGCTTCCGATCTTACTTACGAGTACGTGAGGATAAATGCTCATTATACAACGTAGACGCGCATACATTCCGTCTTTCTGGTTCTAAAGGTTTTTTATTCTTGATGAATATGGACGTTTTGTGTTAAAGGCACCCGCACTTCACACACAGCTCGACGGTTCGTTGGTTGCCTCGCCATACTGAGGTTGCGTAACCGAAGGAGGGCTGTGGAGGCATAAAAACCATTTAGAGGAGTTTTTTTATGACCGCAGTTTCCATGAAATTACTGTTAGAGGCAGGGGTCCACTTCGGTCATCAGACCAACAAGTGGAATCCCAAGATGAAACCTTACATTTTTGGAGCCCGCAACGGCATATATATCATCGATCTCCAGCAAACGGTTGTGCTCTTCCAAAGGGCTTACGAGTTTGTGATAGAACTTGTGGCTCAAGGCGGAGAGCTGTTGTTTGTGGGTACCAAAAAACAGGCACAGGATGCCATAAAAGAAGAGGCAGAGCGTTGTGGTATGCCTTATGTTAACCAGCGGTGGCTTGGTGGAATGTTGACGAATTTCGCCACTATTAAAAGAAGCATAGACCGATTGAATCAACTGGATGCAATGTTTGCTGATGATTCCGTTCGAGCTTTGCCCAAAAAAGAAGTGGCGGCTTTACAGAAGAAGAGAGAGAAACTCGAAAAGGTTCTTGGTGGGATAAGGAACATCAAGGGATTACCGGCGGGTGTTTTTATTGTGGATCCTAAGAGGGAAGAGATCGCCGTTAAAGAGGCGCGTAAACTTAGTATACCTATCGTGGCGATAGTGGATACTAATTGTGACCCCGATCTTATAGATTACGTGGTGCCTGGAAATGACGATGCCATAAGGGCTATAAGATTGTTCGCCTCCCGCATTGCGGATGCGGTTCTTGAGGGCAAGAAGCTGTATGAGGAGAGGGTCCAAGCAGAAACGGACAAAGAAGTAGGACCTGTTGGTGTTGCTGCTTCAGAAGTCTGGGAAGAAGCAGATGTACCTGAGAGTGTGGAATTTTCAGACTTGGAGTATGAAGAGGGTTTTGAAGAGGAATAATTTTTTAGGAGGAACTAGAAGGTGAACATAACAGCTGATATGGTGAAGAAACTCAGGGATAAAACCGGTGCTGGGATGATGGATTGCAAAGAGGCATTGACAGCTTCAAATGGGGATTTCGATAAGGCCATTGAGTATCTGAGGAAAAAGGGAATGTCTGCGGCCACAAAGCGATCCTCAAAAGCTGCCAAGGAAGGAACCATAGCGTCTTACATACATATGGGTGGGAAGATAGGTGTGCTCGTGGAGCTCAATTGTGAAACGGATTTTGTGGCAAAGACAGACGATTTCAAGGAGCTGGCGAGAGACATCGCCATGCATGTGGCTGCTTTGAACCCTCAGTATGTCAAACCAGAGGATATTCCTGAAGAGGTTCTGGAAAGGGAGAAGAACATCTACCGGGAACAGCTTATTAAGGAGAATAAACCGGAGAAGGTCTGGGACCGCATTATTGAGGGAAAGTTGAAGAAGTTCTACGAAGAGGTTTGTCTTTTGAATCAGAAGTTTATTAAGGATCCTGAGATAACTGTGGAAACACTAATAAATAATCTCATTGCCAAGACGGGAGAGAATATTGTCTTGCGCCGTTTCGTGCGTTTCCAGCTCGGAGAGGAGCTGTAAATAAAAGGTTATGAAAGGGAAGCAGTTTAAAAGGGTTTTACTTAAGCTTAGCGGTGAAGCTTTTCTGGGTGAATCAAAATCTGGTGTAGACTTTACTGTAATGAGAGAAATTGCTTCCGAGGTTCGGGAGGTAGTGGAAAGGGGTGTTCAAATAGGCATTGTTGTAGGAGCTGGAAACTTCTGGCGCGGTAGAGATGCAGAACTCTCGGGTATGGATAGAACGATGGCTGATTACGCCGGGATGCTGGCCACGCTTATAAACGCACTGGCCTTTCAGAGCATTTTGGAAAGAATGGGTTTAGAAACAAGAGTTCAGTCTGCTATTGAAGTAAGAGAAGTTGCAGAAGGATTTATACCTCGGCGGGCTTTGAATCACCTAGATAAGGGGAGGGTGGTCATTTTTGCTGGAGGAACGGGAAACCCTTTTTTCTCCACGGATACGGCAGCGGCATTGAGAGCAGTAGAGATGAAGGCAGACGTGCTTCTCAAGGCCACAAAAGTGGATGGCGTGTTTGACAGCGACCCCATAAACAATCCGCACGCTGTGAAGTTTGACCGCATTACGTTTACCGATGTGCTTATGAGGGATCTTAAGGTTATGGACGCTACTGCAATTGCGATCTGCAGGGAGAACCATCTACCCATTTTGGTGTTTAATCTTTTGCAAAAGGGGAATATCATAAAAGCTGTATCGGGACATTCCATTGGAACCCTTGTGGAGGAATGAATCATGAAAGACGAAATATTTGATGAATTAAAGGAGAATTTTGAAAAGGCCATTCAGAGTTTAGAGAAGTCTTTCGGTAAAGTTCGCACAGGAAGGGCCTCCCTCACTCTTCTCGACGGGATCAAGGTAGATTACTATGGAGTGCCCACTCCGCTCAATCAGGTGGCAAATTTATCCATTCCGGAGAGCAGAATGATCGTTATTGCCCCCTGGGACACGAGTTTGATCGGTGCTATCGAGAAGTCCATACAGAAGTCTGAGTTGGGTTTAATGCCGTCCAACGATGGTAAAGTGGTACGTATTGTTATGCCACCGTTGACCGAGGAGAGACGAAAAGAGCTGGTAAAGATGGTAAGGAAAATGGCGGAGGATTGTCGGGTAAAGTTAAGGAACGCCAGGCGGGAGGCAAATGAAAAGTTTAAAAACTTAAAAAAGGAAAACAAGATTTCAGAAGATGATATGTTTACGTGTCAGGAAGAAGTGCAGAAGCGCATGGATAAGTACATGGATAAGGTGGAGGAGATATTGAAGGCTAAAGAAAAGGAAATAATGGAGATATGATGTTCTGCCTGTAAAGGTGGATGCGTGAACCCTGCTTCTTTTTTGGAAGGCAGGGTTTTTTGTGTTGCTTGATAAAGGATTTTTATGTGTGCTAAATAGCTTCTATGCAAGATGTATCGGAGAAAAGACTGCCCCAGCATATCGCCATTATCATGGATGGAAACGGCCGTTGGGCGAAAAAGCATAAGAAGAAGAGGATCGAGGGTCACCGTAGAGGTGCAGAAGCTGTCAGAATCGTTGTCCGTGCCTGTCGGGAGTTGGGCATACCGTATCTAACACTTTTCGCTTTTTCCACGGAGAACTGGTTACGTCCCTATGAGGAAGTAAGTGGTTTGATGAGATTGCTAAAACAGTACATCCAGAGTGAAATCGATGAACTTTCAAAGAACGATATACGACTAAATGTCATAGGTGATTTATCTTCATTAAAGAAATCCGTGCGCCGGGCCCTTGAGGATGCTATGAAGAAGACGGAGAATAATAGAAGTATGGTCCTCAATCTTGCTCTCAGTTATGGCGGACGTGATGAGATAGTTATGGCTGCAAGGAGATTGATTCAAGATGCCAAAGAGGGCCTCATCAGTCCCGATGAAGTGGACGATGAGACCTTTTCACGTTACCTTTACACTGCTGGTATTCCGGACCCGGATTTACTGATAAGGACGAGTGGTGAGTTCAGAATAAGCAACTTTTTGCTGTGGCAGTGTGCTTATACGGAATTTTACTTTACGGATGTTTTTTGGCCTGATTTTACAAAAGAAGATCTGCTTGCGGCTATTTCTGAATACCAGAGAAGGGAGCGTCGTTTTGGGAGAACAAGCGACCAACTATAACATGCGAGATACATCCCATCTAAAACGATGGCTAACGGCAATTGTGGTTTTACCTCTTGTGGTGTCTGTGATAATCTTTGGATCCCATCTGGGTTTTACCCTTCTCATCACAGTTTTAGTTCTCCTTGGGTTGCACGAGTATCAAACACTAGTTTTTGGAACACATTGGTCGATATATAAAGTTTACGTATTATTCGCTGGTCTCCTTATTCCTTTAGCCTTTTATGCAGGAAACGGGGACATTGTACTTGCCGTAATCAGCATGACTGTTATTGTTTTTTTCATTATTCAGCTAACAAACGTCAGGGAGGATGGTCTGGATATTACCAGACTTATGAAGAGTGTACTGGGTTTTCTATACGTACCTCTTCTTTTTTCCCACTTCATATGGATAAGGCGTTTCGATGACGGGGTGGTGTGGGTTTTTTTTGTGCTTGTTCTTGCTTTTTCAGGGGATGTTGCAGCATTTTATGGGGGAAGAATGTTTGGAAAAAATAGACTTGCCCCTTTTATTAGCGCCGGTAAAAGCATAGAGGGGACAGTTGCGCTGTGCATAGGTAGTGTCATAGCCTGCGTAATATATTCATATTTTTTACTTCCCAAACTATACCCTTTCCACGCGGTCGCAATAGGTTTTGTTGGTAGTGTTATAGGTCAGCTTGGAGATCTCTGTGAATCCCTTATAAAGCGCGGGGCAGGAGTTAAAGACTCAGGGCGCATGCTGCCCGGTCATGGGGGCGTGCTGGACAGGCTGGACTGCCTTTTGTTTATAGTGCCGTTTGTATATTATTACAAACAGTTTGTTGTCGGATGAAGAAGATCGCCATACTAGGTTCTACAGGTTCAATAGGGGTAAACACACTGAACGTGATCAAGGCTCACCCTGACAGGTTCAAAGTGGTAGCCCTTGCAGCGGGACGGAACGTTGAGGTACTTCGTGAACAGATCGCAGTATTTAAACCGCAGGTGGTCGCCGTGGCAGACGAGAGGGTAGCAAGACTACTGAGTTCTATGGTGGACGATGTCTCACCGGCAGAGATCCTCTGGGGTCAGGATGGATATGTCCAGGTTGGAACACTTCCAGAAGTGGACATGGTGGTTTCTGCTCTTGTGGGTGCCATTGGTCTTGTTCCCACAATTTCAGCCGTGGAGGCGGGTAAAGATGTTGCATTAGCTAACAAAGAATCGCTGGTTATCGGTGGTTCGTTTATTATGGAAGCGGCAAAGCGACGTGGTTGCAAGATTATACCAGTGGATAGTGAGCATAGCGCAGTGTTTCAGTGTCTGGAAGGTCAGCGCCGGGAGAATCTTCGAAAAATTATTCTCACCGCTTCCGGAGGACCATTTAGGGAGTTGGGCATTGATGATCTAAAGAGAGTTACACCACAGGATGCGTTGCGACATCCCAACTGGCAAATGGGGAAAAAGGTAACGGTTGATTCGGCAACACTTATGAATAAAGGTCTGGAAGTAATTGAGGCGAGCTGGATTTTCGCCATACCAGTGGAAAAAATCGATGTGGTAATACATCCACAGAGTATTGTCCATTCAATGGTGGAATTCGAGGATGGATCCGTGATGGCACAACTCTCGGTGCCCGACATGCGAATACCCATTGCTTATGCACTTTCATATCCCGAGAGGATTGTAACGGGGGTGCCGTATCTGGACTTCCGCACGTTATCTCCTTTGACATTTATGGAACTGGATTTTGCACGTTTTCCTTGTATAAAAATTGCGTATGAAGCAGCCAGGGCTGGTGGGGATAGACCTGTAGTTATGAACGCCGCCAACGAAGTGGCCGTGGAAGCCTTCCTCGAGGGGAGGATCGGATTTACCGTGATGCCCGAAATTATAAGTGGTGCTCTCGACAGTTTAGTGTTCACAAAACCTCAAACAGTGGAGGATGTGCTGGAGATTGATAGAGTTGCTCGGGATGTTGCGAGGGGATTACTGAAAGAAATGGAGAAAAAATGACAAGTTTAGTTTCTGTGATTGTGCTACTAGGTGTTCTCATTTTTGTTCATGAGTTGGGTCATTTTCTCATGGCGAAGCGCTTTGGTGTAGGAGTTCTTAAGTTTTCCCTCGGATTTGGGCCAAAGCTTGTGGGCAAACGCATTGGTGAGACGGAATATATGATATCTCTCATACCTCTGGGAGGATATGTGAGGTTGTTGGGGGAATCTGAGACAGAGGCCCTTTCGCCTGAGGATTTGAAGAGATCCTTTATTCATCAGTCCGTGTGGAGAAGGATAGCTATAGTCAGCGCGGGTCCACTTTTTAATTTTTTACTCGCTATCTTCGTTTTTGCTGCTGTGAACGTTTCAGGTGTACCTGTACTGACGAGCGAAATAGGGGAGGTGCTCGAGGATTCTGCTGCCCATGCGGCAGGGATAAAAGCGGGTGATCGAGTTTTATCTATAAATGGTAAACCAGTTGAAAGATGGGATAAAATGGCAGAGATCATTGGTAAGAGCGATGGTCAGCCGCTTAAGCTTTCTGTGGACAGAAATGGAAGTGTGTTAAACTTTGATGTGACTCCCCGACCTGTAAAGGTAGTAAATATTTTTGGCGAAGAGGTTACAGCCTATAAAATAGGTGTGGCACCTGCGAAGCGCACGGTTATTATGAGACAGAATCCCATCGAGGCTCTCTGGACAGGGGTGAAGCAGACATGGATAATCTCCAAACTGACCATTTTGAGTATTGTGAAAATTATCGGAGGTACCCTATCACCCCGTAGCATTGGTGGACCTATCCTCATAGCTCAGATGGCAGGGAGCCAGGTTCAAGAAGGTATAGTCCACTTTATTCTTTTTATGGGTTTGCTCAGTGTAAATTTAGGCATTTTGAATCTACTTCCTATTCCTGTGCTTGATGGAGGACATCTCATGTTCTACGCCATTGAAGTGGTTCGAGGCAAAGCTCTCAGTTTAAAATGGAGAGAGAAGGCCCAGCAGGTGGGATTCATCATTCTCATCATGATCATGATTTTTGTTATGGCAATGGATATAGACCGTTTGGAGATAAAACCTATCCAGGACTTCACCAGATTCTTTATGAGGTGACCTATGCGTGTTCTTGCTGTGGACACATCAGGCAGTTCTCTCTCGGTGGCTCTGAGAGAGGACAACAAACTTTTAGGGGAGATCCTGCTGAATACCGGAAGACATCATTCAGAAACGTTTTTACCTGTGATTGATATCATTCTCAAAAAGGGTGATTTAACTATTCACGATGTGGATCTTTTCGCTTGCACAACAGGTCCCGGATCCTTCACTGGATTGCGCATCGGTGTGAGCACGATGAAAGCTCTGGCCCTTGCCTCGGGTAAACCCATAGTGGGTGTTTCTACTCTGGCTGCGCTGGCGATGAACGCTCATATCAGTGGGCTGCCCGTGTGCTCGATTCTAGATGCAAAGAGGGGTCAGATCTTTTGGGGAGTATACGTCGCGAGCGCCTCAGGAGAGATAGAGTCCAGAGTGCCGGATCGTTTGTCCTCAATCGATGATATGCTTGGGACAGTAGGTGAACGTACCGTGTTTGTCGGTGATGGTGCACTCGCGTTCCGAGCAGTAATCGAGGAAAGGTTAAAAGGTAGTTGTGTTTTTGCGCCTGTTGATGGACATCAGGTGAGGGCTTCTAATGTGGGTACTCTAGGTTTGTGGAAGTTTCGGAGAGACGGTGGTGAGGATCCTCTTACTTTTGTGCCTCGGTACTTGCGTGTTTCGGCAGCTGAAGAAAAGGTGTGAACATGCAAGCCAGGGAATTTCATAATGGTTTGACAATATACCCTAATTTGTATAGCATAGACAGTGCTAGTCGGATTTTATGGAGACAAAACATACAGAACCCATCTTAAAGGAGGGAATGCCCTTTATAATCCCTCTTATTTTTCTAACACTGATTGCTGCGATATGCCGTTTTCCTTTTTTGGCAGTTCTCTTGGGCGTATCTACGCTTTTCGTATCATGGTTTTTCCGTAACCCTGAGCGAAACATTCCATCCAATCCTGCATTGATTCTCGCGCCGGCGGATGGGAGGATTATCAAGGTGGAGAATGGTGTAACACATGAGATGTTGGGTGAGCCCTGCAGGAAGGTTAGCATATTTATGAATGTGTTTAATGTGCATGTGAACAGGGCTCCCTGTGGGGGTCTTGTGGAGGATATAAGTTACCGAAAGGGACAATTTTTTGCCGCGAATTTGGACCGGGCTGTATTTGAAAATGAACAGAACGCCCTTTTGTTGAGGAGGGAGGATGGGAAAAAACTAGTTGTTGTTCAAATCGCAGGTCTCGTGGCAAGAAGGATTGTTTGCTGGGTTACAAGGGGCACAGAGGTGTTGAGGGGACAGAGGTTTGGGATGATTAAATTTGGTTCCCGGCTTGATGTTTATCTTCCTGTGGAGACACGTATTCTGGTAAAAGTTGGAGATCGTGTCCTTGCCGGGGAGTCACCTATAGGAGAATTGCCATGAAATCAATGAAAAGACCAGCGAGGAAAGAAAGGGTAAAGAAGGGGATTTATGTACTTCCCAATCTCTTCACGACGGCAAGCCTCTTCTGCGGTTTTTATGCCATCTTGGCTGCTATGAAAGGATTATTCGATCTGGCCGCGGTAGCCATACTGATTTCAGCGGTTTTGGACGGCCTCGATGGTCGTATTGCCAGGATGACTAATACTACGAGCAAATTTGGTGTGGAATACGATTCGTTAGCAGATTTAGTGGCTTTTGGTGTGGCGCCGGCAGTACTGCTTTACAAGTGGTCCTTGTTCGATTTGGGAAAATGGGGTTTCTCCGTTGCCTTCCTGTTTATGGTGTGTGGGGCTTTGAGACTTGCCCGTTTTAACGTTCAGGTAGGGGTGGTCGACAGCAAGGTCTTTAATGGTCTTCCCATTCCGGGTGCAGCTGCCGTAGTGGCATCTTCTGTTCTTCTCTTTTATAAACTTGGAGGTAAAGGTGAATTTCATCATCCCGTTGTTCCTCTAGCTGCGGTTTTACTCTCCTTCTTTATGGTTAGCAGTATTAAGTATTACAGCTTTAAAGATCTTAACCTCTTTGCCCGGAAACCGTTTGTTTTCTTAGTATTACTTGTTGTTATTCTGATCCTCATAATTACAGAACCGCAGATCATAATTTTTACATTGGTCACTGGTTACAGTATATCGGGGCCTTTTTTGTTTTTCACCCGTGAATTTCAGAAGTATTTCCGTAAGATAAAGGAGCATCGGCTCAAGAAGAAATACATCACAATTTGAATGTTGCGGAGGAGGATTGTATGAAAGCACGATCAGTGGCTGTTGTCGGCGCTACAGGGGCTGTCGGCAACGAGATGGTTAAAATTCTGGAAGAAAGGGATTTCCCTGTAAGAGAGCTGAAGCTGTTGGCCTCGGAGAGATCGATTGGTAAGTACATTGATTTTAAAGGAGAGAGTATTCCTGTGGACGTGCTTCGGGACGATTCCTTCAAGGGTGTGGAAATAGCATTGTTCTCCGCAGGGGCCTCCATTAGTAGGCAGTTTGCACCGGTAGCAGCTGCAGAGGGTTGTGTGGTAGTTGATAACTCGAGTGCCTTCCGCATGGAGCCCGATATTCCCCTTGTGGTGCCGGAGGTGAACCCTGAAACAATTGTCTTATATAAGAATCGGGGCATCATCTCTAATCCTAACTGTTCCACTATTCAGATGGTGGTGGCTTTGAAACCCATTTACGATGCAGTTGGTATAAAGAGGATTGTGGTATCAACATACCAGTCTGTTTCGGGAACAGGCCGAAGAGCGATAGAAGAACTGGAGAAACAGACAAAAGCACTCCTCATGTTTCAGGAACCGGAAGTGGAAGTTTATCCTCATCAGATTGCATTTAACTGTATTCCCCATATAGATGTTTTTTTGGAAAATGGATATACGCGGGAAGAGATGAAGATGGTCCATGAAACTAAAAAGATTATGAATGATCAGAACATTGCCATAACAGCCACGACGGTCAGAGTTCCTGTGTTCTATTCCCACTCTGAGTCTGTGAATGTGGAAACTTACAAGAAAATAACCCCTCAAGAAGTGCGGAGGTTACTCTCAGAAGCACCAGGGGTTGTGGTGTTGGACGATCCTGCCAATAATGTTTACCCAATGGCGATTGGGGCAGCTGGTTGTGATGAGGTATTTGTGGGGAGGATACGGGAGGATGAGTCTATTCCTAATGGTATCAATATGTGGATCGTTTCGGATAATCTGCGAAAGGGAGCGGCATTGAATGCTGTTCAGATTGCGGAGATTCTCATAAGGGATTATCTCTGATCCCCTAGGGCGGCTGTTACTGTTTGGGGTATGAGGATTACGGGTGGTTTAGCGAAGGGGAAGAGATTGATCCCACCAAGGAGTACTTCACTTCGGCCTACGACCGCAGGTGTGCGGGAGGCCATTTTTAACATACTTGCAAGTGTTGAAGGATTGACTTTTCTTGATCTTTACGCGGGTTCGGGGGGGGTGGGACTGGAAGCGTTAAGCCGTGGAGCTCGGAAGGTAGTGTTTGTGGAGAAGAACGCGAAAATGGCGGCGTTCATAAGGGATATGACAAGAAGTATGGAGTGGGGTGATAGGGTGGAAGTGCTGTGTGTCGAGGTGAAAAAGGCTATAAACATTCTTAGCAATAAGAAGGAAACTTACGATGTTATATTTGCCGATCCACCCTACAATAAAGGTTTGGTGAACTGGATCTTAAGGACCGTTCTGACAGAGAGGTTGTTAAAGGATCAGGGAGTTTTTATTATACAGCATTCCACCCGGGAACCTATTAGCTGTGGGGAGCTTCATTCTAAAATGCTGGAAGTTAGGGAGAGGCAATACGGAGAAACTGCGTTGTCACTTATAAGACTAAGGAAAGGAGAAGAGGGTCCATGAAAAAGATAGCTGTGTATCCCGGGTCATTCGATCCCATCACCAATGGTCATTTAGACATCATAAATCGTGCCCTTCGTGTATTTGATGAACTTATAGTTCTTGTGGCTTATAACCCTAACAAAAAGTACCTCTTCACCGTTGAGGAAAGAATGGAACTTATAAAAGCGTCACTGAAGGGGAAGAACGATCGAATAAGGGTGGATTGTCATTCTGGTTTGCTTGTGGATTATGCAAGGAGTAAGGGTGCAAACGTGATTCTCAGGGGACTCCGGGCGGTTTCGGATTTTGAATACGAATTCCAGATGGCGCTGATAAACAGGAGGCTTTATCGTGATTTAGAGACGGTGTTCCTCATGACTGGTTATCAGTGGTTTTTTACGAGTTCAAATCTTATAAAAGAGGCGGCGAGTCTCGGTGGTTCTGTAGAAGGGCTAGTTCCCGATGTAGTGTTGCAGAAACTTGAGGAAAAGTTTAGTAAAATGAAAAAACCAGCAGGGTGAAGAAGGAGAGTGACATGCCTGTGAATCTTTCGAAACGTATTCAGTCAATTAAACCATCACCTACACTAGCGATAACCATGAAGGCTAATGCTTTGAGGGCTAAGGGGAGGGATGTTGTCGGTTTCGGTGCTGGAGAACCTGATTTTGACACACCTGCCCATATCAAAGAGGCGGCCAAAAAGGCCATTGATGAGGGATTCACCAGATATACACCTGTTGGGGGGATTGACGAGCTCAAAGACGCCATAATTGAGCGTTTACAAATAGATTACGGTCTTACGTATGAGCGTTCGGAAATATGTGTGTCATGCGGAGCAAAACATACACTTTACAATCTCGCCCAGGTACTCTTTGATGAGGGCGATGAAGTAATTATCCCTGCTCCTTATTGGGTTTCGTATATCGATATAGTGAACCTTGCGGGAGCTGTCCCTGTGATTTTAGAGACCTCTGAGGAGACAGGATTCAAAGTAACCACTGAAGCGTTGCGGGAGGCTATTACTGAAAAAACGAAGGCGTTCATTTTGAACAGCCCTTCCAACCCGACGGGTGCGGCGTATGAGCCGGAAGAAGTTGAAGCGCTCTCTGAGGTTTTCCTAGAAAACGATATCTTGATCATTTCCGATGATATCTACGAGAAGATTGTGTATGATGGTTTTAAGTTTAAAAGTATAGCTTCCGTTGATGAAGAACTTAAGAAACGCACAGTTATCGTGAATGGTGTATCCAAGGCTTATGCTATGACCGGCTGGAGGATAGGTTACGCTGCTGGACCGAAGGATATTATAGATGCGGTGACGAAACTTCAAAGCCAGAACACCTCTAACCCAAATTCCATTGCTCAGAAAGCTTCGCTTGCTGCCCTGAAAGGGGATCAGACGTCTGTAACGGAGATGGTAAGTCAATTTGAGAAAAGGAGAAATTATATTGTGGATGCACTTAACGCTATCTCCGGTTTTAGCTGTACAGTGCCCCGAGGAGCGTTTTATGTATTTCCCGATATATCCCGTTTGTTCGGCAAGAGTTGCGGGGATATACGAATCAATACCTCTTCGGACTTTGCTGCCTATTTGCTCGATACGGTGGATGTTGCAGTCGTTCCAGGGATTGATTTTGGGAGTGACCGTCATATTCGCCTCTCCTATGCAACGTCTTTAGAGCAGATCAGGGAAGGGATCAGGCGCATACACGAAGCGGTCCTCAGGCTTCAATAGAAGATCCTTTATGGTAGGTATCATAAAAAGGAAGAAAACCCGTGCCTTGCAAGTTGGTACGGTGCAGGTGGGTGGTGATGCACCTGTTGTGGTGCAGTCCATGACCAATACAGATACAAGGGATGTAAAAAGTACCGTCCGGCAGATTAAGAGATTGGAGAAGGCTGGCTGTGAAATCGTAAGGGTGGCAGTTCCTGATGAAAAAGCCGCAAAAGCTATTGGTGCTATCAAGAGCAAGATAGCTGTACCCCTTGTTGCAGATATCCATTTTGACCACCGTTTGGCCCTGATTGCTTTAGAGCAGGGGGCTGATGGGGTGCGCATAAATCCCGGTAATATGAAAAAGGGAGGGATACGGGAGGTGGTAAACCTAGCCAAAGATACAGGCGCTGTTATTCGAATAGGTGTTAACGCCGGCTCTTTGGAGAAGGATATTCTAAAAAAGTATGGTCAACCTGGTGCGGAAGCCCTTGTGGAGAGTGCGATCAGGCATGTGCGCTTGATGGAGGATATGGGTTTCCACGCAATGAAACTCTCCGTAAAATCTTCCGATGTTCTTACGATGATTGAAGCTTACCGAAGGCTGAGCGCAGAGGTGGATTACCCTTTACATCTAGGCGTTACTGAAGCAGGAACTCTGGTGAATGCTGCGGTGAAGTCAGCTATCGGTATAGGTACGCTCCTCATGGAAGGTATAGGTGACACGATCCGTGTTTCTGTTACAGGAGACCCCGTCCGAGAAATTTCACTTGCATACGCTATTCTTCGTGCCTTAAATATACGTAGAATTGGTGTGGATGTTATTGCGTGTCCCACATGTGGTCGTTGTCAGATCAATCTGGAAAAACTAGTTAGGGAAGTGGAGAGGAGAATTGCTAACGTGAAGGAGCCGATAAAAGTGGCCCTGATGGGTTGTGTGGTTAACGGTCCGGGTGAAGCGGCCCATGCTGATATTGGTATTGCAGGGGGGAAGGGTTACGGGATGCTCTTTAAGAAAGGTGAAATCATACGCAGTGTAAGAGAGGAAGATTTTGTGTGTGTTCTCATGACAGAAATTGGAGAGTTACTTACAATAAAGAAGGAGGATTAAAGGTTAGATGCGTTACTCCCAGTTTTTTTTGCCTACTTTGAGGGAGATTCCCTCGGATGCAGAGGTTATCAGTCATCAGCTGATGGTAAGGGCGGGTATGATTCGGAAGCTGGCAAGTGGTATTTACAATTACCTTCCTCTCGGTTATCGGGTAGTTAAAAAGGTGGAGCGGATTATAAGAGAGGAGATGGACAAGGCCGGTGCTCAGGAATTGTTGATGCCGATGGTTCAACCAGCGGATTTATGGCGGGAGTCCGGTCGGTGGTTTCTCTATGGTAAGGAACTCCTTAGAATCAGGGATCGCCGCGATAATGAGTACTGTCTAGGGCCTACTCACGAAGAGGTTATAACGGATATTGTCCGTAATGAGGTAAAATCTTACAGGCAGTTGCCACTGAATCTCTACCAGATTCAGGTGAAGTTTCGGGATGAGATTAGACCCAGATTCGGCGTTATGCGGTGCAGGGAGTTCTACATGAAAGATGCGTATAGTTTTGATGTGGACGAAGCAGGAGCCGATGTGAGTTATCAGAAGATGTTCGATGCTTATACCAGGATATTTACCCGGTGTGGGTTAAAATTCAGGGCTGTTGAGGCTGATACCGGCAGTATCGGTGGTAGCTTTTCTCATGAATTTATGGTCTTAGCTGAGACCGGTGAAGACTCAATGGTGTACTGTGAACGTTGCGGTTATGGGGCAAACCTCGAGAAGGCGGAAATCGCTAAACCAGAAGAGAAGTTTATAAATGAAGAGGAATTTTTGCCGCTTGAAGAGGTGTACACCCCCAATGTCCGCACTATTGAGGAAGTCAGTGGATTTCTTAAGGTTAAACCTGATGATATTGTAAAAACATTGATATACAGTGCCGATGGCAAACCGGTCGCGATACTCATCCGGGGAGATATGGAAGTTAACGAAGTAAAGGTCAGGAATTTCCTCAATTGTGATGTTCTGGAAATGGCTGATGAGGAGATGATTCAGGAAGTTGCAGGATCACCGAGAGGTTTTGTGGGTCCCATAAATATCCGATGCCCAGTTTATGCTGATTATTCGCTGATGAACAGAATAAACATGGTTATCGGAGCGAATAGAGAGGATTATCATATGCGAAATGCTAATTTCGGTAGGGACTTTCGGAAACCTCTCTTTGGAGATTTTCGAGTGGTGAAACCTGGTGATCTTTGTCCCCGTTGCGGAATGGAGCTAAAGTTTGCAAAAGGTATTGAGGTTGGGCATATATTCAAATTGGGAATCAAGTACAGCAAGGCAATGAGGGCAGTTTTCCTCGATAAGGATGGACAGGAACGCTACATGGTTATGGGATGCTATGGTATTGGTGTAGGAAGAACGGTGGCAGCGTGTATAGAACAGAATCACGATGATAAGGGTATCATATGGCCTATGGGTATAGCGCCTTTCCATGTTATAATAATATCTACTAATGTGAATGAACCACCGCTTCGGGAGATGGCGGAACATCTCTACAATGAACTGACTGGCCGAGGTATCGAAGTGCTTCTCGATGACAGGGATGAACGAGCGGGAGTGAAGTTCATGGATGCAGATCTCATAGGCATTCCTCTGCGGGTGACAATAGGTCCCAAACGCTTAAATGAAGGATTGGTGGAACTAAAATTCCGCAGGACAGGAGAGGTAAAGGTTTTTTCCCCCGAAGAACTTGTTAATGAGGTGGAAAAGATCGTAAAAGAGGCATTGAGTGATTAATGCTTCGCATAACAGACATTCTAGACAAGGCACAAACTTTTCTTCCTCCGGATGATCTGGAGAAAATCGAAAAAGCCTATGTTTTTTCTGCGAGGGCACACCAGGGGCAACTGAGACTTTCCGGAGAGCCCTATCTTGCCCATCCAATGGAAGTGGCCGGAATACTAACTGATATGAGGATGGATGCGGCCACTATTGTTACAGGTCTCCTGCACGATACTGTGGAGGATACTTTCGCTACGCTGGAGCAGATAGAGGAGGAATTCGGTCCAGAGGTTGCCCAGCTTGTGGATGGTGTTACGAAGATCAGTCGGATACCTTACGGAAGTAGGGTGGAACAGCAAGCGGAGAATTTTCGTAAGATGTTGCTGGCTATGTCCTCGGATATCCGGGTGCTTCTGGTTAGGCTTGCGGACCGTGTACACAACATGCGGACACTTGAGTTTCATCCACCGGACAAAAGAGAATTTATTGCTAGGGAAACAATGGATATTTATGCCCCTCTAGCCAACCGTTTGGGTATAAACTGGATGAGAACAGAACTCGAGGATTTGGCCTTTTCTTTTCTCGAACCTGAGGCATACGAGGAAATAAAGAGACGTGTGGCTAAAAAAAAGGGGGAGAGGGACGCCTATGTGGAGGAAGTTAAAGGGATAATTGCGAGAGAGATCGAGAAGTTCGGTCTCAAGGGGGAAGTGGAAGGGCGGGCGAAGCACTTTTACAGTATTTATTCTAAGATGATCCGTCAGGGTATAGACTTCGACGAGGTTTATGATCTTATTGCTTTCCGGATTATCCTCGATAGCGATCAGGATAAGACGTGCTATGAGGCGTTGAGTGTGATCCATGCTCTGTGGAAACCTGTGCCAGGTAGGTTTAAGGATAGAATAGCTATGCCGAAGGCCAACGGCTACCGTTCCTTACACACCACGGTAATTGGCCCTTATGGTGAGAGAGTAGAGGTTCAGATACGTACTAGAGAAATGCATGAATGGGCAGAGCACGGTATAGCTGCTCACTGGCGCTACAAGGAGAAGAGATCCAAATTCAGTGTGGAAGATGAGCAGATCATGAGGCTCCGGGAGCTCCTCGAGGTACAGCAAGAATCCGACTCTCCCCGAGAGTTCATATCCAATCTTAAAATGGCTCTTTTCCCTGATGAAGTTTACGTCTTCACACCCACGGGTGAAGTGAAGGTATTTCCCAAGGGAGCAACCCCAATTGATTTTGCATACAGTATCCATACGGAGGTGGGACATACCTGCGTTGGTGCTCGGGTCAACCGTAAGATTGTTCCTTTGAAGTACGAACTTCAGAATGGGGATGTAGTGGAGATAATAACTCAGGCTGGTTCCCATCCGGGGAAGGATTGGTTAAAATGGGCAGTTACGTCACGGGCAAGGTCGAAGATTAAGAGTTGGTTGAAGGCAGAGGAGAGGCGGAGAAACACTGAGCTGGGAAGAGAAATACTAGAGAGGGAGTTCAAAAAAAACAACCTCAAGTTATCATCAGCTCTTAAATCAGAAGAAATGACTAAAGTTATGTCAGAACACGGTGTGGAAACTGTGGAAGACCTCATGGCCCTTGTGGCTTATGGTCGAGCTTCTCCAAAACACATAGTCCGTCATTTTCTTCCTGAGAAGGTTTCGGAGCCCGAAGAAAAGGAAGATAAAGCGAAACCGAAGACTATACCCCCTTCAACTTTAGGAATATCGTTGTCAGGCGTTGACGATGTCCTTGTGCGCTTTGCCAAATGTTGCAACCCAATACCAGGTGATGAGATTCTGGGATACGTGTCCAGAGGTAGAGGAGTGACGATTCACACTGCCCAGTGTCCCAATATTCAAGAGCTAGATCCGGAAAGGATTGTTGATGTTAGGTGGAATGTTAAGGGAAACCAGACCTATTCTGTAGGTGTCCGTGTTATTTGTCATGATAAGAAGGGTGTACTCGCCGAGGTGAGCGCTGCTATTTCCGCTATGGATATCAATATAAGTCATGCGGAGGTAGAAACCACTCCTGATTTAAAGGCAATTTGTGATTTTCAGCTAGATGTCAATGATCTGAACCAATTTAATCATCTCGTAGCCTCTATAAAGAGGTTGAAGTCAGTTATTTCCGTTGAGCGGTTGCGCCGGGCATAATAAGCATTACAATTGACAGGACCATTTATTTGAGTTATGTCACCACAGTTTTTGCTTTTAGTGTGGTGTAAAAGCGGGAGATTTCTGTGATACCTTTTCCTATCCTGAAGTTGATTATTTCATCTGTTATTTTGTGCTTTTCCCTAACCCAGTATACCCATGCAGAGGTAAGAGCTGTTGTGGTTATTGATGCAGCTCATGGGGGAAAGGATTTAGGGGTTAGAATTACTGAGAAGATATACGAGAAGGACATAACTTTGAACTTAGCCCTAATGCTCCAGAGGGAGTTGCAGAAGGTTCCTGGTATTAATGTTATACTGACGAGACATTCGGATATAGACGTGGGATTGGAGGATAGGTTGAAGATTATTAATAACTCCTCCGCTAGTGCGATGATCAGTCTACACATCAATGCCGGTTTCTATCGCGATGCCAAAGGGTTTGAAGTTTACTTTCCCGGGTTCAGACATGTAAAGGGTGGAAGTGGTGAATCCGCGGACATAATAAGTGATATGACGCGTACGAAGTACCTCAATGAATCGGTTAGGCTTGCCCAGAAAGTGCTCAGGAGTCTAGATACGGTATTCCCCAAGGAAGGTCGGGGGTTAAGGGAGGCACCGATCCCTCTGCTGGAAAGAGTAACGTTGCCTGCAGTACTCGTTGAAGTTGGATTTGCCACGAATGAAGGGAATAGGAAGAAAATTCTTGATCCGAAATATCAACATGAAATTGCCAGATGCCTGGCAAAAGGGTTTGTAGAGTATCTTAAACGTTGACAGAGAATTATGATTCTCACTAGTGAGAAGTAAGGTGTCATTTGTCGCTGGGTGTTTGAGGTTTGAAAATATTTAAACCTCCAGTGGTTAGGTGATTATCAAAATGGGAAGCGTATGGTTTGGATCTTTGAGGTAGCGAGAGTGTCAATTAACGCGCTTCATCTGGCGAGGGGCCTGGAGATTTATGTATAGGTAGAAGAAAATTTTTGGGTTACTTAAATTAATTATGACGATAGTATTGGCATCCCGTAATGAGGGTAAAATAAAAGAAATAGGTTTCATGTTAGCCGATCTTCAGGTGACGGTTAAATCCCTAAGGGATTATCCTGACTGTCCGGAGATTCAAGAAGATGGATGTACGTTCTACGAAAACGCGCTCAAAAAAGGTTTAACAGTTGCCCGCTATACCAGGGAGTGGGTACTTGCAGATGATTCAGGACTGGAGGTAGATGCCCTTGGAGGAGCACCGGGTGTACTTTCTGCCCGATTCGCAGGTGAGGGTGCAAAGGATGAGGATAATAATAGAAAGCTTCTTGAGGCACTGAGGGGAGTTCCGTTTGATAAAAGGGGAGCAACTTTCCGTTGTATTTTGGTTTTTATTCATCCCAATGGTGAGCACAAAACATTCGAAGGTCGTTGGAGAGGTGTGATTGCGGAGGAACCACGGGGAAATGGAGGGTTTGGATACGATCCATTGTTTTACATCCCCGAGCTGGGTTTAACCGCAGCGGAGTTGCCTTTAGAGAAAAAAAACAGATTAAGTCACAGGGCTCAGGCGGTAAAACAATTCAAAAAATACTTGCAATCTTTTTTAAAGACTAATAGTTAAGGGTTAATCGGGGCGTGGCGCAGCCTGGTAGCGCGCTTGCTTTGGGAGCAAGATGTCGGGGGTTCAAATCCCTCCGCCCCGATCATTTCCGTTCATAGGTTACGTTCTTTGAGTTTTGGCTTTGTTCTGGTTTTGTGTATTTTACTTTCCTTTTGTCTAGTTTGTCTTTGGCTTAAAGGCTAATACTAACTTGACATGTCTTCTTTTTTAGATTCATTATGCATTCAAAAAGTGTCTTATAGTGAAAGTGTGAAAACATTTTTCCGTCTGTTTGCTATAATTTTTTTCCTTTCGTTACCGGGATACACTTTTGCAGGTGATAAGTTGTGTCTACAGGTATTTGGCGGTACTGCGTACAATTTCAAAACGAGACATGTGATTCGCCAGGATGGTGCTGATACCGTGCGATTCAACGCCAAGTATGACACAAAGGCCTTTGAAACGCCTGTGTACTGGTCATTACGTGCCGGCCTATGGGACAAAAAAAATTCGTGGGAATTGGAGCTTGTTCATCATAAGCTGTATTTAAAAAATAACCCTCCTGGAGTTGAACATTTCAGCATAACCCATGGTTTCAACCTACTTACGGTTAACCGCGCATGGTTATTCCCCTGGTTCATCGGCCGGCTCGGTGGAGGTGTCGTTGTCACTCACCCTGAGAGCACAATCCACGGTAAAACCTTTGAACAGAGTGGGGGCATCATAGATGGGTATTACATTTCTGGTCCAACAGCTCAGGTAGCTCTGGAGAAGAGGCTCTATATCGGTAAGAATCTTTTCCTCAGTGCGGAGGGTAAGTTCACCCTATCATGGGTTCGGGTTCCTGTGAAGGATGGTCACTCAGAGCTGTGGAACAGTGCTGTTCACGCACTTCTTGGGATCGGTTACGATTTCAACTCTCGCTGAGATACACATCGCAAAGAGCTTTATGGGTATGGGCATTTTATTCTACTCTGTGATGTGATCTTGGTGGAGTACAGCGAAGTCCGGGCATAATGTTTCTGCCCTTTGGGAAGACTACCTTTTTTGTTAGAACTAATCGTCTTCCGTGTCAGCCGAAAGGTATTTTTGATATCATAGCTGCTACCTCCTGACGGAACTGGTGAAGAAGGTGTGTCCGTTACACTTCAGTCTCTATACCCGCCATTACTCGGGCGTCTCTTTTCAGTTGATCGAGGACTTTAGAGAGGGCACTTTGTATTGCAATTCTTTGGGCTTGGGGAGATCCTGCACCGTGGGTTGATTCAATGGGGATCACTGATGCTTGGCCACTCAGATATTCAATCAGTCTCATCATTCTTATACGGTGTTCTGTGGGAACGTCATTTTTCGCCTTTAGATACTTTTTCAAAATAGGACCGATTTTTTCATGCTTAAAATCTCGAGCGGTAGGTGCCGTGCACACTAAACCGCCTGCAATGTCTGCAATCTTGAATGTTCCATCCCAAATGGCCTTTACACCTTGCAATTTTGCGACGTTTATGTAGAGGGAGTCGGGGAAATAGACGCCCGATGGGCTTTTAAAGGCTTTATATACAGAGGCGAGTGCGCATCCTGCTGAAAGCTCACTATGGAAGTAGAGTTCGTTAAGTTTTTCCTGTATATGTCTAGCTTTACCAACCCCGTTGTACTCAGCGATTACGGCTGATGCCCCAATGAGTAAATCTCTGTGACCCGTTTTGCATCCCGAAGTGGCTAGCCTTTGAAGAAGAGCGAAATAGTTGACAAGAGAACCGGCGAATTTCCACTCTCCACACATAAAAACTCTATCTTTTGGCACGAAGACATTGTCGAAAATTACGTGTGTTGATCCGTGTACCCCGTAGTGAGCGTTCCCGAAATCCATTTCCTCTCCCACGAGACGTCTCATATTGGGTGCTGGTGCCTCGGCTATGTGGATGACACCTGGTGTATCGGTCGGTATGGCAAAACTCACCGCGTAGCTTTCCTCGCCGGGTCCGAGGGCAGTACAGGGTACTACGACTATTTCGTTGGCAATTGCAGCTCCTGATATACTTGCTTTTGCTCCCTTTACTACAATACCTTTCTCCGTATTCTCTACGATGTGCACGTATGAATCGGGATCGGATTGACTGCCTGGGTTAAGGCTCCGGTCTCCTTTTACATCCATCATCGCTCCGCATACGGCTAGATCTTCTTTCTGCACGTATTTTAGGAATTCCAGAAATCTGCCGTGGTATGGAGTACCCAATTCACGGTCCATTTCAAACGTGACTGCGTAAAGACTGTTTAATGCGGCGGTACTGACACAGCGAGCACCAATGCAGGCACCGTGTTTGCGCACGAAATATCGCGCCATGTTAAACCTTTTTGCTAAGTCATCCCTGTCCAGCATAATGTGTAAGAAACGGTTTACCGTGTCTTTAATAAATGGGGACCAGACCGTCAGATAATTTTTGTATTCCTCCTTAAGGGAGAGTTCATAGACAAGGCCGATGGCGTTTAGCGCCGGCTTTATCAGTGGATGAGAGGTTAGGTCGTAGATCTGTTCCCCTAAGGCGTAGAGTTCCACTTTTTGTTTTTTTATGCTGTCGAAGTACGCTTCTTTAGTTCTAAGAGCCATCTTACCCTCCTTCTTTCTTTTGTTTGTTTTTATACTGATTGCTGAAGTTAATCAACATGAGATGTCTTTCAAGATGTGTCAGAGGGTGAGATGTGTTGTATCGAAGTCTGTTAAATGTTTTTCGGTTTTTTCTTTTCGATGTGGTATATGAAATCGGCTATTAAGTTTAAAACATTTGTGGTCTTTAATTGTCGGGTTGGTAAAACGTAGAAATGCGTGGATATTAATAGTTAGCGGAGGAAAAGACATGCTACTCTCAAGAAGGAGTTTTATGACTTTGTCATCATCTATTTTTCTTTCCTTTGTTCTTGGCGGTGGGAGGGTGAATGCCGTTGGAGGGCAGTTCGCAACGATAATTGACATTACCAGATGTGATGGTTGTAAGAACGAACCAGTACATTGGTGTGTGAAGGCATGTAGAGACTATAATAAAAATAGATTTCCCGAACCAAAGAAACCGATCCCACCTTACTGGCCTAGAGATTTTTATGAGGACTGGTCAGATAAAAGGGATAAAGTTGACACTTTAACTCCTTACAATTGGCTGTTCGTTCAAAGAGTCAGTATAGATTCTCATGAGATATACATTCCAAGAAGGTGCATGCACTGCGATAATCCTCCATGCGTGAGGGGATGTCCTTTTGGTGCTTTGACAAAACAGCCGGAAGGCAATTCTGTGATAAACGACAAACTGTGTTTTGGGGGTGCAAAGTGCAGGGATGTATGCCCTTGGCATATACCGCAGAGACAGGCTGGTGTAGGGATCTATTTAGAGATTCTGCCAAAATATGCGGGCGGCGGGGTAATGTACAAATGTGACCTTTGCAAAGATAGAATAAAGGAAGGTCAGGAACCCGCTTGTGTCATAGCTTGTCGGGAAAGACTTGGTGAAAAAGCTGTGTTTATTTTTGGTGAAAGGAAGCATGTGTTCGAGCTTGCCCAGAGAAGAGTTAAAGAAGAGGGGTTGTGTGTATATGGAAAGAGAGAAAATGGTGGAACATCCACACTGTATCTTTCACAAGTCCCCTTTGAGGCTATAAATGAAGGTTTGAAAGCAAAAAAGGAGAGGTTTATGTTGCCTGTTGGGGTTGAAAACAGAGTTGAAAAATCCTTTAATCCCATTGGCAAAGTGGTTTTAGCTTCAGGATTAATCTCAACTGTGGGGGCAGTGGTTGCAGCAGTTTTGTTTAAGAAAAGTCCTCAGGAGGCAAAGCACGATGAAGGCTAAGATCAAAAGGCACTCTCTTATTGAGCTTTTAGAACACTGGAGCGTTGCTATTTCAGGTATAGTTCTTCTGTTTACCGGTCTTGGGTGTTTGCCTCTCTACAAGAGGTATTTTATTTCCGAAATTCCTGGGCTGGGATGGACAGCGGATTTTAACAATGTAACAATGGTTCACTATGTAGCTTCAATTGTTTTTGTATCTGCTGTGTTGTTTCATATAGTGTTTCATGGTTTGAGGAAAGAATTCGGTCTTCTACCGAAGAGGGGTGATGTTTCAAGAGGTCTTAAAGTTATTAAAGCAATGTTTGGTTTTGGTGAAGAACCACCTTCAGAAAAGTACCTTCCTGAACAAAGAATTGCCTATGTGGGAATGGGTTTTGTCATATTGGTTTTAACAGGAACGGGGATTATAAAGGTTTTAAAAAACCTGGAATGGGTCATTCTCCCACCAATGGTCGAAACAGTGAATACCCTTATACATACCTTGTTCGGTTTGCTTTTTATGTTAGCTTTTGTTGTTCATGTGGGTGTGGTTTTGCTTTTTAAGGCAAATTGGCCTCTTCTTAGGAGTATGTTTACAGGATACGTTGACGAAGAGTATGTGAAGCACAGACATACTTTGTGGTATGAAGAATTGAAAAAAACCACTGCTAAACAGTGATTGTTAAAGAGTTTTTTAGCTTTTTTGTCTTACTTTTGTAAGTCTTTCTGCGGTTGAATTCGGTGAGGTAATCCGGGTTTTCTGCAAAAAATCATATGTTCTTTTTTGCGAGTACCGCGAAACTGTGGCCTGAGAATAATCTTGCTATAGGTCTCGCATAGATGAAGCCCAGGGGCAAACGCATGAGTCTTTCTTTCCATTCTTCGGAAAGATAATTTTTTGTTTTTAAAGGCACGAATCCTTCCTGTCTGAGAAGCTCGAGAATAGAGCCGGGGGTGAAATGATACAGGTGGAAGGGAAGTTGCCAACCCTTCCATTTTTCTTTTGCGATTTTAGCATCCGTTCCCTCGTAGTTCGGTACATCTATTACAATAATCCCGTCATCTTTTAGCAATTTATGTGCTTTTTTTAAGTATCCTCTGGGGTCGTGGGTGTGTTCGAGGGTGTGCCACATTGTGATCACGTCAAACTGCTTATCTGGAAGGTCTATTTTTGTTATGTTGCCAACTAAAACGGTTATTTTTAACTTATTCTGACAGAATCTTGCCGCATCTTCAGAAACGTCCAAACCCGTTACCTCATATCCGGCATTGCGGCAAGCAAGAAGAAAATATCCCATGCCACATCCAATATCGAGGATATGGCCTCTCCTTTTGAAACTTCTGAAGAAACGTAAACGGTGCTGCTCTTGTCGGAGTCGTTTTTTCATTTCTTGCGAATCAGGCTCGATCTGTTTACCGTATTGTTCTTCGAAGTATTCCTCGGCGTATATTTTTTTTA
Organism: Syntrophales bacterium; assembly: GCA_026417625.1. NCBI lineage: Bacteria > Pseudomonadati > Thermodesulfobacteriota > Syntrophia > Syntrophales > Syntrophales bacterium. Next base: position 36,660 of record JAOACW010000012.1, read on the forward strand.
GTTCGTCTTCTGTAGGTTGGGGATAAAGAATGCCGAGACCGCACTTTGTGCATGCGTAAACGGTCCAAGGTGGCTTTTCCACAAGTATCTTTCTCTCTTGTGAACTGCAAAGGGCACATTTTTCAGGGTTATGCCCCACTTGTTTTCCTTTCCTTTTGGATTATTTTTTTTACAAATAGCATTTAGTTTTGACATTTGCCAATGTTCTTTGAGTGATAAGGAAAGATAGGAACTCCCCTAATGGGAGGGAATTAAAATATTGTAGTTGCGTTTATAAGTCACTGTGGTAACAATCTAAAAGTAGGATCAGGCTTTTAGACTTATTCAAGGAGGTTTTTATGAGAAGATTTGTGTGCTTTTTCATGATTATGCTGGTCGTTTTTATAACGATGACACCATCTTTTGCAACCGTTACGGACAAAAGGGAGAAAAAGAGGCCGTCAACTCCTGGTGACTCTGTGCAATCTGATCAGTCAAAAGGACAGGATAAAAGGGTGCCTTCTGTAACGACCCCGTCTGAATGGAGAAAAAAGGAAGGATCAGGATCTGCACCACCTCAGTCTATGCATGTGTATGAAATCACTTTTGTTACTGGAGATGTAGAGGGTGCGGGTACTGATGCGAACGTTTACATTACCCTTCATGGCGATTTGGGCATTTCGCCTGAAATAAAGGCACCATCGGGTAACATTGACTTATTTGAACGCAATTCATGGAATAAAATATATTTCAGTCTCGATAGGAACTACGGATCAATTCATACGATAAGGCTAAGGCATGATAACACCGGGAAAAAACCAGGATGGTACGTCACACTTATCAGGGTTAGGAATCTAGAACAGGGAGGGGAAGACGTCTTTTTGATTGACCGGTGGCTAGCGCGAGATGAAGGTGACGGAAAAATCGATATTACTGTCCAACGTTCAAATGCAAAAACTATGGTGATAACTCCTCCCTTCAGCAGGGAGTTCAAATGGACTAAGGAACCGGGTGTTGCGTATGCATGGGCTCGTGCTTACAGAACAAATGGATGGTTCAATTTCTATGCAGATGCATTTGTTGGAGGTTCTGCGGCAGAAGCCGGACAATGTGCTGATTTTTACACAAATACAAGCGTTCCAGTAGCCATAAGAACAGATCTCACCTATGTTGGAGGCCCAATTAATTTTGGTATTGCGAGTTTCTCAGAACTTCAGTCAAGGATCTATTTTAACGGATCTGTGAATAGCTCTGATATTAAAGCAGCTTTTTCAGGAAGCACTGTAAAGGACAAGATAAAGAAAGTTATCGCTCTTGTAAATGATTCCCCCGATTTCTCGCCTCCATTTGAAGAGTTCGTAAATAGGATGAACGAGTCTAGATCTTATGCGAAACTAGCAAGTTCTTTCCAGCAACTTAGGAATTCCAAAGAGGCAATAGGACTCGTCCTTTACAAGACTGGAAAAACAAAGGTTGGGAATAACTCCGTGTGTGCCACGATGCGCTCGAATACGGGTGCTGTTCTAACAGGTTCAAGTGTAATAATTGCGGCCGGTATAGTGGAGAGCTTTGAAATCATCGGGGTACCAAAGTGAATTTCCATAACCAACATTTCACGGTCTTATCTCGGTGAGCCACTCTTGCCAGTCTTTAAGGGCGCGGTCACTGTAAAATTTGCCCCTTGAATGGTGACTAATTTTCCTAGGTAAGGGGGGGAAGAGGCCGAAGTTGACATTCATGGGTTGAAAGTTCTTGGGATTTGCTGTGGTTAAGTAATGTATGAGTGCCCCGTGAGCTGTGGTTCTGGGTGGAGTAGGCAGTTCGAACCCTTCAATTTCAGCAGCTACAAAAATACCTGCCAGTCCACCCATTGCCGCTGATTCCACATAACCCTCAACGCCTGAAATCTGACCGGCAAAATAGATGCGTTTTTGTTTTTTCAGCTGTAGATGATCTGTAAGCAGGGCTGGCGAATTGATAAAAGTATTGCGGTGAATGCTACCTAACCTGGCAAATTCAGCATTTTCAAGTCCAGGAATCATTCGGAAAATTCTTTTTTGTTCTGGCCAGGTAAGTCGCGTCTGAAAACCAACCATGTTGTACATGGTGCCTTCCCTGTTTTCCTTTCTTAGCTGAACGACAGCAAAAGGTTGCTTTCCTGTTCTTGGATCAATAAGACCCACTGGTTTCATAGGACCGTGTGCCAGTGTAAGTACCCCCCTTTCGGCAAGTACTTCGATCGGCAGGCAGCTCTCAAGATAAATGGGAAGCTCGAATTCACGAAGGGGCATCTTATCTGCTCTTAGCACCTCTTCGCGAAAGCGGAGGTACTCCTCCTCGCTGAGAGGGCAGTTAATATAGTCACCATCTTCTTCAGTCCCTTCACCGTATCGGGAGGCTTTGAATACTCTGCGCATATTAATTGAATGGGCTTCCACTATTGGCGATATCGCATCGTAGAAATACAGGTAACTGCTTCCCGTGAGTTGTTCTATAGCTCTGGCAAGGGCATCCAATGGTAAGGGTCCAGGGGCAAGAATTACAATTCCCTCGGATGGGATTTCTGTCACTTCCTCTCTAATTATCGTTATTAGTGATAGTTCCATCAGGCGATTTTCGATGTATTTAGAGAAAGCATCTCTATCAACAGCAAGCGCCTTTCCGGCAGGAACAGCGGTAGCATCTGCGGCTTCCATAAAAAGAGAACCAAGTCTGCGCATCTCTTCTTTTAAAAGACCCACAGCGTTTTCTATCGAAGCCGCCCTTAGGGAGTTACTGCAGACCAGTTCTGCAAGGTGAGGAGATTTATGCGCAGGTGAATAACTCAGGGGCTTCCTTTCATAAAGTAGAACTTTATGTCCTCTTTTGGCAAGCTGCCATGCAGCTTCGCATCCAGCGAGACCACCACCAATGATGTGAACTTTCTGTGTGAACATGGTTAGGTTATCTTTTTTATGTTCTTGCACTCAGGATAGCCGCTGCATCCAAGAAAAGTCCCGAAACGGCTTCTCCTCAATACAAAGGGACGGCCACACAGCTCACACGTTTCGCTTTGCTCAGCTTGGACATTTTGCTTCTGTTTTAGGCTGACCACGTTTTTGCAATCTGGATAACCACTGCATCCCAGAAAGGTTCCAAAGCGACTTTTCTTTAGTATAATCGGTTTTCCACATTTATCGCATTTGTGTTCCGTTTCTATGTTCTCCGTTTTTTCCGGCACAATATTTCCCTGACTGTCACGTGTGAAATTCATAGTGTTACGACACTTTGGGAAATTAGAACACGCAAGAAATTCCCCGTTTTTACCCCATTTTATTGTCATTTTGTGAGCACATTTGTCGCACGTTATTTCAACCGGTGTTCCTTTAAGCTTTATCTTTTGGATTGTTTCCTCAGCTTTTTTCAGTTCTTGTTCAAAGGTGTTGTAGAAACGTGTGAGTGTTTCGATACGCGAAAGTTTTCCTTCCTCTATCTGGTCAAGTTCGTTTTCCATCTGGGCTGTGAAAGATACATCTATAATACGGGGAAAGTGTTCCACTAAAATCTTAGTCACGAGCATCCCTAGCTCTGTTGGTACAAACCTGCCATTTTCCAGACGCACATAATGGCGCTCTTGGATTGTACTTAAAATGGTAGCATAAGTGCTTGGCCGACCTATGCCCTTTTCTTCAAGCTCCTTAACAAGAGTAGCTTCTGAGTAGCGTGGAGGCGGCTGGGTGAATTTCTGTTCCGTTCTGATTTGAAGAAGCTTCAGTGTTTCACCAGGGCTGCACTCGGGAAGGAGATCCTCGTATTCTTCTTTTTCATCTTTCTCATTTTCATCCTTGCTTTCCCGATAAATGACTGTGTATCCCGGAAACTTCATGATGGATCCCTGAGCTCTGAAAATGTAAGGTCCACCTATACAATCGATCGTTGTCTGGTCAAACAGAGCCGGGGTCATCTGGCTGGCGATGAATCTGTTCCATATGAGGAGGTAGAGGCGGTAGAGATCCGTGGAGAGGTACTTTTTTATGTCCTGGGGTTTATATTTCAAAGACGCTGGTCTTATCGCCTCATGTGCATCCTGTGCTGTTGATGGGTTCTTGTAAATGACGGGTTTTGGCGGTAAGAACTCTGAGTTGTAGTTTGCCTTTATGTATTCTCGAACCTCTTCCAACGCTTCATCGGCAGTTCGCACCGAATCCGTTCTCATGTAAGTTATGAGCCCCACTGAACCTTCCGGTCCCAATTCCACACCTTCATATAAACGTTGTGCGAGGTTCATGGTTTTTTTTGCCGAAAATCCAAGAGCTCTTGCCGCTTCCTGCTGCAGTTTGCTTGTTGTGAATGGCGGTTGCGGAGAGCGTTTTGTTTCTCTGCGGTCAACTTTAAGAACTGTAAATGTGAGGTTTTTTACCTCTTCTGTGATGCGTTGTGCTTCTTCGGCGTTTTGAACTCTGGCTTTCTTTCTGTCTATTCTGATGAGTTTTGCTTCGAGGGGTGGTGGGTTTTGAGCTTCCAGCTTGGCAAATATATTCCAGTACTCCTCAGGTTTGAAAGCACGTATCTCTTCCTCTCGTTCGCAGATCAAGCGAACCGCTACAGATTGGACTCTGCCTGCAGAGAGACCCATCTTTATTTTTTCCCACAGAAGAGGGCTTATCTTGTAACCCACCAACCGGTCGAGTATCCTTCTTGTCTGTTGCGCTTCATATTTATTCACATCTAGGGAACGGGGGTTTTTAAGTGCTTCTAGTACTGTTTTCTTTGTTAGATCGTTGAACAGCACACGATGGATGACTTTGCCATTGCCGCCCACTTCATGAGCTACGTGCCAGGCTATGGCTTCCCCCTCCCTGTCGGGATCCGGTGCCAGGTAAATGTGATCCACACCGCGTGCTGCCTTTCTTAGTTCTTCTACAACTTTTCTTCTACCCTCGATGGTTGTGTATTTTGGTTCAAATCCGTTGTTGATATCTATGCCCAAGCTTTTCTTTGGCAGATCCTTTATGTGCCCCATCGTTGCCCGGACATCGAAATCATTTCCGACAATTTTTCTTATAGTTTTAACTTTTGTTGGGGATTCAACAATAATAAGAGAGTTGGGCATAATTAATGATCTCTCACGTAGCGTTTTCCTGGCAGTTGTTTTACTAGTCCTTTGAGTTCAAGTATAAGTAGGGCATTTAATATTTCATTAGCCCTGAATCCACTTTTCTGAATGACTGTATCCACTGGAAGTGGGTGTTCATTACTGAGTAGTAACATAACCATCTTTTCCACTTCACTGAGATCGGCAGGTAACTCTTTTAGCTCTCCTTTTTGATCAACATCCGTTTTCTTTCTGAGTGCAGGGTGTTCTTTTATCATAGGTGATATCTCATCGATAATATCATCGATATTTTGCACCAGTTTGGCTCCCTGCTTGATGAGTTTGTTTGTTCCTCGGGATCCCGGATGATCTATGGCTCCGGGTACGGCGAAAACCTCGCGTCCCTGTTCAAGTGCAAAACGGGCTGTTATAAGTGAGCCACTTTTGTCTGAAGCCTCAACCACAACCACCCCATATGAGAGGCCACTTATAATTCTATTTCTCGCTGGAAAATGAGCAGCAATCGGAGGTGTGCCAGGAGGATATTCGGAGATCACTGCGCCAAATTCTGTAATTTTGTTGTAGAGGTCTTTGTTTTCGGGTGGGTATATGACATCAATACCCGAACCAAGAACAGCAATTGTTCTGCAATTAACAGATAGTGCACCGTAATGCGCGGCGGAGTCAATCCCTCGGGCCATGCCGCTGACGATAGTTATACCCTGGAGTGCAAGCTCTCTGGCAATTTTTTCAGTGGTAAATTTTCCGTAGGCAGATGCCTGTCGTGAACCAACTATAGCAATGCATATGTCTTCTTTCATAAGTTGACCCTTCACGTAAAGGAAGGCAGGATAGTCGTATATATTTTTAAGGAGCTCCGGATAGTTCTCGTCCCAGTAAGGGATTACATTCACACCGAGTTTTTCTAATAAACTCAACTCTTTATCAATTGAATTCCATCCCTGGAAAGACAAGATTTTGGAAGCGATTTTTTCACCTATGTCAGGCACCTGAATGAGCTCCTCAAAATGGGCATTAAATATTCGTTCGGGATCATGGAAATTATCTATAAGGGTCCTTATGCTTAGGTTCCCAAGACCTTCTATTTTCTTTAAGGCCAAGAGGTATTTTAACATTCCTTTTTTCTCTGTCTTATTGTAACATTCGTTATGCGTTTAATTAAGGTGAGCTTTGTTATAGTGGGAGTTTATTGACTGTCAAGTATATATTTTTAAATCTGGATGATGATCAGATTGTTTCTTTATAAGAGCCAGAAGGTTATTCTTTGTGTTTTTTTGCTGATTTTCATCGCCCTTTTTCCCAGGGACGGGCGATGTGGAGAAGCACCTTCGGTTACTTTACCAAAAGTAAATTCCATGTCAGAAGCAGAGCCAGAGATAGGGGTTGAGCCTCGTGTCCTTGACTTCGGATTGATTCCTAACGATGCCCAAGTCTCAAGAAGGTTTGAGATTACCAATAGGGGCGGAGGAATACTTAAATGGCATGGGAGAGTGCTGAAGGACAAATCTGTTGCCATGCCCGATTCGAGGATTATCAGTCTGTACAACAGTGAAGTTAAGGGTAGTGGAAGTTATAGAGTTTCGTCGAGTTTGGCGGATCATATCACGTTGTTGGGTGGTTGGGGTGAGGTTGGAGGTTATCCAGTAGGTGTTAAGGGATGTGTTATGAAACTCAACATTTCAGGGAATGGGGCAAAACTGTTGTTTTGGAAAGACAGTGAAGGCGGTAAGTTTGCAGTTTCTCTAAATGGTCATTTTGTGGGGGAGATAAATACAATCTCGGAGGTTAAGGAAAGAGGTGAAGTGGTAATATGTGATAACGTCCAATATGGTCCTCTGATTATCGAAATTATTCCAAAAGAGGGCAAGAACATTCTGGAGGGAGTGGTTGTTAAGGGTGTTCATGTTCAATCTGTTCATTCTGGTTCGATGTTTATCTTACCTGATGAGGGAGTTACTACCAGAGAAGTTGATTTTGTGACAGTTACTTTGGACGCAAGAAAGATGAAGCCGGGTATTTTCAGGGGAGAAATTCTTTTTGAGTCGAATGGTGGAGATTTTTTAATGGAAGTCTACGGTGAGGTTGTTGATAAAAGAGCGCAGCTCGTTGCAGTTTACCGATACTTCAACGGCAGTGATTATCTGTATACCATCGGAACTCATGAGGAGGAGAAATTGATTCGAGCGGGGAACTTTGCCAAAGAGGGAGTGGCATTTTTCCTTTTCCCAGCAGAGATTCCCGGAACAAAAACTTTGTACCGTTTTGCGACCGAATGGGGGGGGTACTGTTATTCAGCGGATTTAACAGGAAGTGAACGTATCAGAGTTAATCTTCGTTCAGCCTATCCTATGGGGAACATTGGGGTTACAAAATTGCCACATACGAAGCCTCTTTACAGATGGTTGCACGCAAAAACGGGAAGTTGTTTTTTGACCACAGCACCGCACGGTGAGAATATTCAGAAAAAAGGCTACCGTTTTGACAGAATTGTGGGCTATGTTCGTTGATAATTTAAACTTGACAAACAGTACAATATCAAGTTATTAGCTGCGTTTCTAGAATAGTGAGTGCGCCTGTAGCTCAGCTGGATAGAGCAACGGACTTCTAATCCGTGGGTCGAGAGTTCGAATCCCTCCAGGCGCACCAGAAAAAGATAATACGGTGGGTGTAGCTCAAATGGTCAGAGTGCCGGGTTGTGGCCCCGGAGGTTGAGGGTTCGAGTCCCTTCACTCACCTTCTATGTATAGAATATTGGGCGCCCGTAGCTCAGTTGGATAGAGTCACAGACTTCGAATCTGTTGGTCGTACGTTCGAGTCGTACCGGGCGCGCCAAAAAAAGGATAATATGTGGGCCGCTAGCTCAGCAGGTAGAGCAGCTGACTCTTAATCAGCGGGTCGCAGGTTCGATTCCTGTGCGGCCCACCACGGAAAAAAAGGCGTTTCTGAAACATGAAACGCCTTTTTTTTGTCTACTTTTTGAAAAATGATCTCAGAGGGGATAAAGGTCATTGTGGGCGAGGAATTTATCTATATACGCATAGCCGGCCTGTACCCACTCACCTATGGAACGGCCGGCATTTTCAATATCAGAGATGATCTTCCCCAACTGCCAGCCTGCAAATGCGGCGCCTATTAAACCGGCTGCTGCGCCTAATACCGTTAATGTGCCAGATAGCGTTGTAAAAGCTCCGGATGCGATACCTGCCTCAATGGTGATGGATTTTAGCGTCGCAATGAGACCACCGAAGAGTGACACAATGAATGCGAGATTCGCTAACGCTGTTGCTTTGAGCCAGATGAAAAGTCCAGCAAAGCTGCGCAACACAACCGTTGCGCCACCGATAATCGCGATGAGGGCTGCGAATTTGAGAGCAATTTCTGTGATTATGGGATGCTCCTGCGTGAACTCCCATATGGTCTTAGACAAGGCCTTGATACTGTCGATCACCAAAAAAATCACTTCATCAAGTTTTTTAATTGCCGACACAATATTTTCATTCCATTTGATTTCCCCGGTCTCTTTATTGAATTTGACGAGCCAATTCGTTGCTTCCTGGATGAGCGATTTCGTTTTTTCAAAACCGGTATTGAGCGCCCTGCCCAATATCTGGCTCATCGCATCCCTCAGGTTGGAAAGACGAACACTGAAGTTATTCGCCGCGACAGAAGCACCTAAAGATGCACCTTTCAGAGCATCCATGACCGCTATGTACAGTTTCCCGGAAGCGGCAAGTGCCTGAATCTTTTCATTCGTAAGACCAGCAGCATCCATGAGCGGCTTGAGTAAAGTCGTGCGCGCCTGCATGGTACCGGTCAAAATTGAGCGCACCTCTTCGCCGAGCATATCGAGAGGGATGCGCATGGCCGTCGCGGCCTGCACAACAGCCACGGTGAAATCGACGATCTGTTTTTCGTCAAATCCGGCCTGGATTGCGGGAACGTACGCCTGACTGAATGCCTTTGTTAACTGCTCATATGTAGCGGCCGTCTCGAGGCCGGCAAGACGCAGTCGAATCTGCACTTCTTCGCTTGCTTTTAAGGCGGCATTAAATGCCTCGTGTCCTGTAACGATTCGTCCTTGCGCATCGCGAAATTCATTCATGGCGTAGATGAGAGATGCAAGTCCCACACGAGTATCTTCAATCGTTGCGTTGAATTGATAGCCCGACCGGATCGCCGCGGCGAAGATGCCACCTCCAACTACGCTTGCGATCAAATTGCGGAGAGTATTGGCTGTCTGCGCCGCTGTACCGTTGATCTCTGCCAGCGTCTGCCTATATTGATTCAATGCGGCGCGGGCGGATTCGATCGCCGCATTCGCCATATTCACCGCACTTATTATAATTTGTACCTTGTTTTCCGCCATTGCCTGTGTTAACCTTCCGTAGGAGCAAATGCGATGATGTATCTATTGACCTTTCCCCTATATGTCCTAATCTTCCTTTTTACTCTTGGTGCCATCATCTCTTTTTGGCCCCTGTTTTGCTTTCTCGTCTTCATGGGGCTTATGGCTATGCTTTTT
>JAOACW010000013.1 GCA_026417625.1 Syntrophales bacterium
CGTCGAGTCTTTTTTTCCACGTAAGGATCTCATCTGATGGTGGTTTTACTGCAGGGGCAGGGTGTGTCTTTGAACCACAAACAGGGCATGGCTCACCTTCTTTTAGTTCTATGGCAAGGAAAGACGCGCTTTCAGCAAGCTCAAGTTTGTGGATTTTTGATGTTATTTTATCAATGCGGGTTTGGATATCATTTTTAATGGATATCAGCTCATCGTCAGCAGTCTCTGGTGTATTGAGCGGTGTTTCAGGGAGAAATGTTTTCCATATTTCAAACAAATTTTTCTTTTCTAAATCCATAGAAGATGTGAGGGATGAAAGGTTTTGCCGTTCCTCTGTGATATTGGCTTCTATTTCTTTTAGCATCCCCATGTGCTTCTCTATGGTTGAAAGTGTGTTTAAGAGATTGTACTCATGATCACTTAATGCAATCTCTTTTGCTTCGTCTTTAAGTGCATCCCTTCTTTTTTCTAAAATTTTTCTATTTTCTGTGAGGGCCGTTACATTTTTTACCTTTTCTGCCAACTGGGTTTTTATGTTGTTTAGTGTCATCTCTTTTTCGGTTTTATCTTTCTCTGTATCTGTAATTTTCTTTTTTAGTTCTATCGCCTCATCCACTGATTTTAAAGTAACGGCTATCTCTTTTTCCCTTTTTGTTTTTTCTTCTTCAAATGTCTTTTCCTCTTCCTTTAGCTTCGATAGAGAATTGTTTATGTTTTCCACTTCTTTAATGGCAGTTTCGATAAAATGGAAAGACCTTTCTATCTCCTTCTGCCAGTAGTCTATATTTGCAAAGTCCCTTCTGAAAGGGGCAACCTTTTCTGCATTTTTGAGCCTTTCTCTCGTATTTTCCATGTCTCTTTCATGGCGAAGGAGTATCTTTATATTTCTTTCAACGATTTCTTTGTTTTTCTGTAATCTATAGAGGTCTTTTAATTCTGAAAGCCTATCTTCTTTTTCTTTGAGTGTCTTTGTTGCTTCGTCTATTTTTGCCTCTATCTCTTTTATTCGGGAAGCCTTTTTAAAAAGCTGCTCTTCACTCACATCTCTTAGCTGTTCGAGATTGGTATTTATATTATTTAGCTCCAATGAGTTTATTTTTGACCTTTCAGTGAGTTTTTCCCACAAGCGCTCTCCAAATATTTCAAGGCCGAATATCTTTTCCAAAAGGGATGCCCTATCTGCAGGCTTTGCAGTCAGAAACTCGCTGAACTTATTCTGTGGTAGGGCTATGATCTTTGTAAACTCATCATATGTAAAACCACCTATGATTTTTGAAATCTTTTCATTAACCTCTCTATCCTTTTCTGCTATGGGCATATCTTTATCGTCTACGACATGATAAAGGGTTGCTTCAGTCTTTTTTTCTGTTTTTGTCCTTACAATTTTAAATACATTTGACCCTGTCTTAAATGTAAATGAAACAAAGAGTCTTTTTGCCTTTGGATTTATGGAGATATTGATTGCATTTCCCGCCCTATCGATTCTGCCGAAGAGGGCATATGTTATTGCATCAATTATCGTTGATTTGCCCGCTCCTGTCTCACCAAATATTCCGAAGATTTTGTCTTTCAAAAAATGGGAAAAATCAATCTCAGCCTTAGATGCGTAACTATTTATACCGGAAAAGGAGAGAAAAAGTGGCCTCATACCTTATCCTCCTCTTCATCTTTTATAAGGGAGAGGAATAACTCCATTACATCAGATGAGGGTTTTTCTTCCCTTTTTGACATGTAAAACCTTCTAAACCATTCTTCAGGGGAAAGATCACTGATTTCATAGACATCCATCTCATCGTGGACACCTTCTGTTTTTATTTCTACTGTAAACAATGCAAGTCTTTCCCCATGCGCCTTTTCTAGATTTTTTATATCATCTGAGGTGAGTGGTCTTTTTAGACCGCTCAAGGCCAGATAGAGGATTTTATCATCTCTTGCGGGTTCAAGGGCCTCATCCATTGAGGAAGCGACCCTAATTTCAATAAGTTCAGAGATATTAAGGGGTATTTTTTTAACAGAGTTATCTTTGAGGTCTATTACATGGACGTATTTTTCCCTTTCAGATACATCGGGGGTAAAAGGAATGATTGAGCCTGAATAGGCTATGTTCTTAGATATCATCTGGGATGAGTGGAGGTGCCCTAAGGCAATATAATCGTATGTATCTGGGAAGAACTCTGATGGAATAAAATAAGATCCACCTATAAATAGAGGCCTTTCCTCTTTTGGTATTGCCCTTGCGTTTTTAACATAGAGGTGTGAGAGAAGGATTGTCCATTCAGGATCAAAGGGATGGCCCTGTGCAATAAGTTCTCTTATCTTTTCTGCATATTCGAGGTCCCTCGTACCTATATCATCAGTTAAAAACGCCTCACCGAGTCTGTACTCAGATGCATAAGGGAGTAGATGGATTGAAAGGGTTTTTCTCTTGTCCCTGTCTTCTATGAGAAAGTACCTATCTTGACCTTTTATTAGCCATCTGTCTTTTTCTATTAAAATTCCAGAAAAGTTTTCCTTTACAAAGCCAGCAATAAATATCAGGTGTTTTTGGGATAAGGGATTTAAGGCAGATAGTCTCTCTGGGGAATCGTGGTTTCCTGCTATTATAAAGGTTGGGCATGACAGATCCGCTATTTTCTTTAAACTTTCAATAAAAAGTCTCTCTGCCCTTCCTGGAGGGTTTGGTGAATCGAACACATCACCGCCTACAATGACCACATCTACTGATTCTTGTTTAATTATCTCAATAAGTCGATTTAAGATCCGTTCCTGAAGTGGTAAAAAATCAAAACCTGTATAAGGTACGGTCTTTCCGAGATGCCAATCAGCTGTGTGGAGTATCTTCATTATATATTAAACCTTAGTTTTCTATCTCAACCCCTGATTCTTCTAAAGGTTCTTTGATGGCATTGTAAGTGAGTTAAGATCAAAACCGGCTTCACCTATGGCCTCGACTACCATTTTGATCTCCCCTGTAGCTTCGGCTACATTCCCTGTATACGATTTAGGCTTGTATAATACTATTTTATAACAGCAGCAATTTTCTTTTTACCGAGGTTTATAAATCAGTTTGGTTAGCCCTGGTGGGGCAGGTATTAGAGGTAGTCCCGGAAGGGAATTATTCTCATTTGTGGAGAAGTTTTGGATTCTGGAGAGGGCAAAGGAGAAGAGTTAGGCTAATGGAGATATTGATACGGAGCATTATGGGTTTTCATATATTGGGACGCTTAAAGGTGGATAGGGTTGGGTGCTACTTAACGAACTAGCCGAACTCACGTTGGATAGATGATGTTTATACGGGGCATCTTTGTTCACCATCGCTTGACTGGAAAGGCGAGGTTATAGCAGGACGGCCAATTAAAAATAGGGGTTACGCTCAAATTTCGTAACCCCTTCATTTTCCTGGTGGGCCAGGGCAGAATCGAACTGCCGACACTCGGATTTTCAGTCCGATGCTCTACCGACTGAGCTACCGGCCCGTGTTATTTTTTTATGTTTATAAAAACTCACTTTCCTTTGTCAAGGCCTATTTATTAACCTGTAACTCTAGTCACAACTGTCCCAGCAATTTTGTCATGCCATCCCTGTTTTCTTTTGTCGAACGCTATCCAGATATAGCCTAACATAAAAAAAATGCTTGATATTAGGTATCCAACCCATCGTAGAAAAGCTATACCAAAAGACATATCACCACCGGAGATGGGGACGACACGCAATCCTAAGGCTTTCTTGCCAGGTGTTTGACCTGTAGTACCGTGAAAGTAAACGTAATAACACATGTTAATGAGCATACAAGATATATGATATGCTATAATAAACACACCTCCGCTCTTCATGAGTGATTCTAGGTCATGGTCAGTGGGGAAGGAGAGGAGGCCTAAATAGCCTCCTAGGAGACTGAGGATCAAAAGGAGCGCATAAAAAAAGTTCAGGATTAGTTGATCGATAATAGCTGCAAAGAATCTCCTCCAAAATCCACCGTATGATGTGTATCTATTCATGTATCGCTTTGTTTACTTCCTTTACCTGAGTGAAAGAGATTACCCCACGCGTATTGTATTAGGGCAAGTGTTACTATAGTTGCTGTTTCTGTCCGAAGTATCCTATCACCCAAGCCTACTATTTGAAAACCCCTATCCTTTGCCGCATTGATTTCCATTTCAGTGAAACCACCTTCAGGGCCCACAACGACGAATATACCACTTCCCGACTCAGCTGATTCCTTAATTACGTCACGAAGAAGGTGTTCTTTTTCGCGTTCCCACAACATCAACTTTCTCCCAAATCCTTCTGCAACAGCGAATACGTCTGGCCAGGATCCAACCGGTAGGATTTCGGGAATATCCAACCGGTGACTCTGACGGGCAGCTTCTGTTGCTATTTTAAGCCACCGTAATCGTTTAAGTTCCGTTTTTTTTTCTTCTGGACGAGATACCGAACGTTCGCTAATGAAGGGGACAACGCATTTTACACCGAGTTCTGTAGCTTTCTGTAATATAATATCCATTTTCGCGGAGCGAATGAGGGCCTGAGCCAGGAATAAAGTGAAGTCCGGAGATGTTGTTTCCTTAATGAGGGATATCACTTTTACAGAAACCTTTCCAGATGGGTTTTTTAAAAATTGGCTTTGGTACTCTTTTCCTTGGCCGTCGAACAATATTACTTCTTCACCCTTGGATAAACGTAGTACATGCAAAAGATAGTGAGTTTGACTGGGTGATAACTCGTATACTCTACCCACTTCAACGGGAGGGGGGATAAACAAGCGGGGACGCGTCACCCAGCTGATCCCTCTTTTTTTAGTATATAACAGAGCCACTCACGCTCTGTAATTGTCCGGTAGTGAATGAGTGGTTTTGCCAGGAAGCGATCTTCGATATTTTCTCGGTCTACGTCCACTAGACCAGAAATTACAAGAAATCCTCCTGGTTCAAGAAGGTTAATGAGGTGGTTCTTTAGTCTCAAAAGTGTTTTTGCTGTGAGATTGGCGACGATAAGGTTAAATGAGGCATGTATGTTGTTAACATCGTTGTTCACAACCATTACTCGATCACTTACATTATTTGTTATTACGTTTTCCTTCGCTATCTCCGCTGCTTGTCTGTCTATCTCTACGCATAACACCTTTTGAGCTCCCAGTTTTGCAGCTGCTATCCCCAGGATACCAGTTCCTGTACCCACATCTAGGACGTGCCATTCAACGTTGCCCTTTTCCCGTAGGATTATATCCTCAATAGCTTCCAGACATAGTCTTGTTGAAGGATGTTGTCCGGTACCGAAGGCCATACCGGGATCCACTTCAATGACCACATCGTGTCCTACGGAAGAATACCGTTCCCAAGTGGGTTTGATAACAATATTCTTCGTTACTTTAATGGGCCGAAAGTACTTTTTCCATTCTTCGGACCAATCAGCAGCAGCGAGGTCTTCGACGGTAAAAGAGATTTCTGGGTATTCGGGAAAAAGTTCGGACAGCTCTTTTATGTATTTTTTGAAAGAGGATAGTCTGTGGTCGAGGCGTAAATCCCGGGGCAGGAAGAAATTAAAAGTTCGCATAGCAGACATCTCTGACATGTCCGTATCATCTTCACTTTCCAAGGACTCTTCTACTATCCCCTGAGCACCTTGCTCAATGACAAAATTGGAAGCGGCTTCAAAGAGTGAAACAGGGGTGAATACTTTAATTTTGACCCATTTTTCTTTCACAGTTTTCATCAACCTTTCTTTTAGATTCTGTCTTTATAAAATTTTTTTTCTTTTATTTCAAGCGACTTGAATTTTAGGTGGATAACGTGATACTTAAAAACGTAAGAACAATGAAATTTTATCCCATTTTTGTAAATGTTAAGGATAGACTGTGCACGGTTGTAGGCGGCGGAGAGGTTGCGGAACGGAAGGTTAAGCGTTTGCTCGAATGTGGTGCCCGTGTGGTGGTTGTTTCTTCTGAGATTACAGAAGGTTTAGCCAAGCTTAGGGACGCGGGTTTGATTACACACATATCAGAGGAATACCGTTCAAGTCATATTAAAGGTTCTTTTCTCGTCATTGGTGCCACAAATCGAAGAGAGACGAATAAGAAGATAAGTGCCGATTGCAGAAGGGAAAATGTGCTTGTTAACATTGTAGACAGCCCTGATGAGTGTGATTTTATTGTGCCTTCTGTTTTGACTCGCGGAGACCTTACTGTAGCGATTTCCACTGGTGGTAGGAGTCCTGCCCTTGCCCGTAGAATTAGAGAAGAGCTCGAGACTACCTTTGGTGAAGAATATGCGGTTCTTTCCGAAATTTTAGGTAGATTGAGGGTTCGGGTTAAATCACAGAAAGACGAAGCGAAAGCTAATCGAGATGTTTTTTATAGGTTATTGGAAACAGATATCTTAGAAGCCATAAAAAAAAGGGATTGGTCCGAGGTTAGGAGAATTATTAAGGAAGTGGTGGGTGAAGATACAGATATAGTTATAACTGATGAGATATGCAAACTGTAACCGTTCTACTCAAAGCTTCTCTTTCTATGTATCTTGTGAGCACGTTTATCTACGCAATGTCTGTATGGGTTAGGCGAGTTCACATTGCTAGATTTGCTGCCGGTGTTCTGTTTGTATCATTTGGAATTCACACGTTGTATATTATTCTAAAGTGGACAAATCTCGGTATGGCTCCTATTCACACGCCACATGATGCACTGTCCCTTTTTTCCTGGGCTGTCACGGGTATTTATCTGCTCTTCCAGCTGAAGACGAAAACGAGAGTACTGGGTGTTTTTGTTTCACCTATAGCTTTAGTATTCATAATTTTTGCCTCACACACGGTCCCTGATACGTTTGAGGTTCCAGAAAGGCTAAGAAGTACTGTTGTGGCAGTTCATGTTTTGCTGACAATTACAGGAGAAGCTTTTTTTACATTGGCCTCCCTTGCGGGGTTGATGTATCTGATTCAAGACAAGTTGTTGAAGAGTAGAAGATCACGGCCGTGGATTGGATATTTACCTTCTCTCCATGAATTGGATAGGATAAATGGCATATGTCTTTCAGGTGGTTTCCCCCTCCTTACGCTCGGACTAGTTACTGGATCGCTATGGGCTAAGGTGGTTTGGGGGAACCCATGGCCTGTGGATGCAAAGTTCATTTGGGCTTTAGGAGTATGGGTTATTTATGCGTTTCTGCTCCATCAACGTCTTGCCATAGGATGGAGGGGACGCCGGATGGCCCTTATTTCTTTGTTGGCTTTTTTGGTTGTGACGATAACCCTGGTGGTTGAAAAGGTTTTTTTTACCACAATGCACAGATTTTTCTAAGGGATGGACATAATACTTGCTGGGCTTAATCATCGAACTGCACCGGTGGAGATAAGAGAGCGTTTGAATATCGCCTTGTGTGAGGAAAACAATCCACTTGAGTTTTTTAAAGAAAAAGCTTGCATCAGTGAAGTACTCTGTCTGATTACCTGCAACAGGGTGGAAATTCTAGCTACCACGGAAAAAATAGGTGAAGCGGAAAGTGTTTTAAAGCATTCGCTTCTTCAGCACACCAATCTTTTGTGGGATGATCTCTTTCGATGTGTATATGTTTATTACAACGAGGAGGCGGTTAGGCATCTATTCCGTGTGGCATCGAGTTTGGATTCTATGATTGTAGGTGAACCGCAGATCCTCGGTCAGGTAAAAGATGCTTATCGTGCCGCTGTAGAACATGGAACAGCTGGCGTTTTGCTGAATAGAATTTTGCACCATGCGTTTCGAACTGCAAAGAGGGTCCGTTCGGAAACTGGAATAGCAAATAATGCTGTATCTGTGAGTTTTGCGGCGGTTCAACTCGCTAAGAAGATTTTTGGAAGATTGAAGGGAAAGACAGTACTCGTGATTGGAGCTGGTGAGATGTCGGAACTTACGGTGAGGCACTTGATGAAAAATGGTGCTGATAGTTTAATAATAACAAATAGAACGTATGAGAGAGCCGTAGAACTTGCCCGGGTTTTTGGAGGTGAAGTTTTTGAGTTCAGTAGAATAGGTGAGGCCCTTGAGAAATCGGATATAGTAATTAGTTCCACAGGTGCCCCCGGTTTTTTGATTAGCCGTGATATTATTACTTCTGTGATGCGAAACAGGCGCCATCGCTTACTTTTCATTATCGACATCGCTGTTCCTCGGGATGTTGATCCCAATGTGGGACTGATTGATAACGTTTTCCTTTTTAATATAGACGATCTTCAGGAGATCGCAGACGAAAACATGAACATACGGAGGGAAGAGGCGACCAAAGCGGAGAGGATTGTAGAAGAAGAAGTGGAAAAATTCAGAAAGTGGTTCAATAGCCTCGACGCGGTACCAACGATTGTTGCTTTAAGGAGGAAGGTAGAATCCATAGTGGAAGGTGAATTGGCAAGGGCTAGCTCCTGGTTGAAGTCTCTGGAAGAAAAAGATAGGCAAGAAGTGGATATTCTCATACGTTCTATAATCAACAAGGTTCTCCACGATCCCATGGTTGCTCTTAAAGAGATGTGTTACGATAGAGCAGGGAAGCCATACGTTGCTGCGGTGAGGAGGATTTTTCGTCTTCAGGAAGAGGAGGATGAAAAATAAAGTTCTGTGTATCGGTACTAGAGGAAGCCCCCTTGCTATGGTTCAGACCGAAGGGGTGGTAAATAGGATTTCAGAACGTTATCCTCAATTATCCTTTCGCATTGTTCCTATCAAAACAAAGGGTGATATCCTGCATGAGGAATTACTTAGCACGATAGGGGGGAAGGGTGTTTTTGTTAAGGAGATTGAAGATGCCCTTCTTAAGGGAACAATTGATATGGCCGTTCATAGTTTAAAGGATATGCCTGTAGATTTGCCCCCAGGGTTGTGTATTGGTGCCATTACTGCCCGAGAGGATCCCAGAGATGTGTGGATTTCAAGGAGCAATGTAAAATTTGAGAGGTTGCGTAAGGGGGCCAGAATAGGAACGAGCTCTCTGAGGCGTAAATTTCAACTGCTGACCATTTATCCCGATTTAAATATTGTTCCGATTCGAGGAAACCTCGATACGAGGATCAAAAAGATACATACGGAAAATCTCGACGGTATAATTGTTGCGGCAGCTGGTTTAAGGAGGATGGCTTGGACGGAACTGGCAACACAGTTTCTGCCACCTGAAACGTTGTTGCCTGCTGCGGGACAGGGTGCTCTTGCCATCGAGATCCGGGAGGATGCGGAGCATTTAAGAGAGATGCTGGCTTTTTTGCACTGCGGTGTGACGGAAAGGGAAGTTCAGGCGGAAAGGGCTTTTCTCAAGTGCATAGGAGGAGGGTGCCGATTACCCGTGGCGGTTTTTGCTCAGACTAAAGGAGATACGTTGATGATATCAGCTTTGCTGGGAACGCCTGATGGCAGAATGATAATAAGAGAGGAACTGAAGGGTCCGGTGGATGATCATATAAATCTGGGCGTACAGCTTGCGGAAAACGTGCTTTCCCGGGGGGGAAAGGCAATACTTAAACTTGTGTGCAAATAGGGAGGAGCTGCCCTGTGGTTGCCGAAAAAGGGAAGGTTTACATTGTTGGTGCAGGTCCTGGTGATCCAGATCTCATAACTCTGAAAGGCATACGTTACCTTCGGGACGCTGATGTGATTATCCATGATCATCTTGTCAGTGATGAACTACTAGCATATACGAAGACTGGTGCTGTTATTATTTATGCAGGGAAGGAAAGGGCAAAACACACATTGTCACAGAAGGAGATCAATGATCTTCTTGTGGAAAAAGCTCGGGAAGGTTTGAGCGTTGTGCGTTTGAAAGGTGGGGATCCTTTTGTTTTCGGACGTGGCGGTGAGGAGGCTGAGTATTTGGCAGCTGCTGGTATCCCATATGAAATTGTACCGGGTGTGACTTCCGCAATTGCTGTCCCTGCATACGCTGGAATTCCCGTAAGTCATAGGGGTTTGTCATCCACGTTTGCCATCGTTGCAGGTCAGGGTGAAGGGGAGGAAAACATACCTTGGAGATCGCTGCGAGATATAGATACCGTTGTTTTCCTTATGGGGGTTAAAAACTTATCCCACATATGTAACTCTTTAATAAAGGAGGGGAAAGACCCTGAAACTCCTGTTGCGCTTATTCACTGGGGTACAACACCTAACCAGTTTACCATTACGGGTAGTTTGGCTACCATTGCGCATAAAGCTGAGGAGGTGGGTATCAAACCTCCTGCAGTGTTTGTGGCTGGACCTGTTGTACGCCTGCGTGAGATAATAGCATGGTTTGAAAAAAAACCTCTTTTTGGTGTTGGGGTGGTTGTGACTCGGGCTAAGGGACAGTTAGAACCTTTCGCGGGGATGTTAAGGGATTTGGGCGCGAGGGTGCTTCTTTTCCCCACCATAGAAATAGCACCACCCACCGATTGGGCAGTTTTGGATGGTGTGCTTAAGCGTATTGGGAAGTACGAGTGGTTGATCTTCACAAGTGTAAATGGTGTTAAATTCTTTTTTAAGCGTTTGCGGGAAAAGAATATGGATGTGAGGGAATTGAAAGGTATCCGCATAGCAGCTATCGGACCGGTAACTGCTTCCCTATTAAGTGAAAAGGGGTTAAATGTGGAGATCGTTCCTCAAGAGTTTGACTCCGCAGGTTTTGTAGAGGCCTTCAGGAAGTGGAATATTAAAGGATCACGGGTTTTGATCCTTCGGACGGAATTGGCGGGAAACCTATTGCAGGAAGGTTTAAAGAAACAGGGGGCGCATGTTGAAGTCGTGCCCGTGTATAGAACAGAAGTACCTCAGGAAAGTAAAAAAGAAGTGATGGAGCGTTGGTTAGCCTCGGGATTGGTGAATGTATTAACATTTACCTCGAGCTCCACGGTGGCGAATTTCTGTAAGATTATGGGGTCGGATTTCACTCCTCCTAAAGAGGTGAAAATTGCCGTTATAGGTCCGGTGACTGCTGAGGAGGCGAGGAAGAGGGGGTTTTCCGTGGATATTCAACCAAGGGTTTATACCGTTTCTGCTCTTGTTGATGAGATTAAGCGGTATTTTGTGGATTTTAGGAAGTGTGTAAATGAAAATAATATCATGAAAATTTCGAAAGTGTAGGGGATAGGTGTATGGGAAGAAAAGTAACTGTAATAGGTGCGGGGAATGTGGGAACGACTGTTGCCCAGCATCTGGTGGAAAAAGAACTTTGCGATGTGGTTTTGATTGATATTTTGGAGGGGTTACCTGAAGGGAAAGCGCTGGACCTTCAGGAAGCCGCACCGATCGAAGGGTACGATGCCCGTTTAACAGGGGGATGTGATTATGCATTGTCAGAGAATTCAGATTTGATTGTGATCACGGCAGGTATCGCACGGAAACCAGGAATGAGTCGTGATGATTTGCTGAGCACAAATGCGGGAATTGTTCAGTCTGTAACAACACAGGCCGTTCGGTATTCTCCGGAGGCTATAATTATTGTGGTTAGTAACCCTCTGGACGCGATGTGTCACGTGGTTCTTGAGACGAGTAAATTTCCCCGCGAAAGAGTAATAGGTATGGCAGGAGTTCTCGATGCAGCACGTTTCAGGACATTTGTAGCTTTAGAATTGAATGTATCAGTGGAAAGCGTGTTCGCTACCGTTTTAGGCGGACATGGTGATACAATGGTTCCCATTCCTAGGTATACTACTATTGCAGGTGTGCCAATAACGGAGATTCTTCCCGAAAGTACGATCGCTGCACTTGTTGAAAGAACGAGGAAGGGTGGTGCAGAGATCGTTAATTTCTTAAAAACGGGGAGTGCGTATTATGCTCCAGCGGCAGCAGTCGTGGAGATGGCAGAATCAATATTAAAGGATAAACGTAAGATCCTTCCTTGTTCGGTATATCTCCAGGGGGAGTACGGAATTTATGATACTTTTCTTGGCGTTCCTGTAAAATTGAGTTCAAAGGGTGTTGAAGAGATATTTCAGATACCCCTAACGGAAGAAGAACAGACTTTGCTTGCAAAGTCTGCGGAGGCTGTTCGAGAACTTGTATCGCTTATGAAAATAAAATCTAAATGTTAACGGTGTTTTCGTCACTTAATTTTTTCATTTTCTTTGAAATGTGTGTGCCAAAGCGTGTGAATATAACAGCTCCCATACCTATAGTAATAGCAAGTACCTTCACCATCCAGCCTATGACGGGTAACCATCCCACTAACCATATTACCAAAAGCCCCCAGAAGGTTGTCTGAAACATAGAGTGTGCTTTCTTTTTTAAACTTCTGAATAACCATTCGCCGGTGATTTCGCATGCGGCGATAAATCCCATAAGGGAAGCAACTACAACGAAAATGATTTCTAAGGGGATGAGAACGATACCCACAACGGAAACGGTCAGTAGTGCCGCAAGGGGAACGATCAGTATTAGGGCCAATAAGCCCCATAATGTGACTCTTAGGGTATCTTTTTCAATGGCTTGTGCCACAACCTTCAGATGACGTGGTACTAGAATGGTTAGAATCAATGAGATTATGAAGATCAGGAAGAATATTAGTAAGGAGAAGATTGCCCATAGCCATGACCATCCTTCCCATTCCTCGCTGAGGATTTCCGTTATAGCGTCTGAGATTTTTCCCGGGTTTATTTCAAGTGTGCTGCCCCGAATTTCTGCTCCTCTGCCTGTGACGATTGCTCCACCAATGCACATAACGTTACCCTCGACTGTGGCTTTACTTGTCAGGACAACGGAGCCGCCAACACTTACAATATTTCCATCTACGTGACCGGATACGGTAATTTGTCCGTTTATGGTGATTATGTGGTGAACCCTGGTGCTTTCATCGATAATTACGTCTTGACCGATGCGAAAGATGTTTTTTACCTCCGCATGAACAGTGTTTAAGAATAAGGTAAATAATATCGTGACTGCCAAAAAAGGTATGCTGTATGTCCTCATAGAAACATTTTCATGATTTTTAGGTTTTTCTATACCTTAGATATTCATATAAACCTGGCATTAGGGAAAGCACAATTATGCCAATGATGACGACTGTAAAGTTATCCCGGACTATGGGCAAATCACCAAAGAGATATCCCCCGGGGATTAATACGCCTGTCCAGCATAGGCTGCTTGTTACATTGTAAAGGGAGAACTTTCCGTAGTGCATCATACCCACGCCTGCCATGAAGGGCGCGTACGTTCTTATAATGGGCACGAAGCGGGCAATAAATATAGTTTTTCCTCCGTATTTTTCATAGAAATTTTGGGTTCTAATTAGATATTCTTTTTTGAGGAATCGGTTTTTGCTGTCGTTAAACGCCCGCGGTCCCACGTACCTGCCAATAGCATAATTGGTTGTGTTTCCCAGAACTGCAGCGATGGAAATGATGAGCGTCAACCAGGTAACCTGGAGAGTTTCTCCAATATATGGATTTGCTGCCAAGGTTCCTAAGGCAAATAGCAACGAGTCTCCAGGAAGAAAAGGGGTGACGACTAGGCCCGTTTCACAAAAGATGACGATAAACACTATAACGTAGGTCCAAACCCCACAAAATGCGATAACATCACCGAGATGTTTGTCCAGGTGAAACAATAACTCTATACCGTTACTTAGAAGATCCACGTCGATACCTCACTAACATGAGCGTATTCTTTTATTGAAATCCTTTTAGAGTGTCAATCAAGTTTTATGAGCTGTATAACATTTTCCTGAAAACTTGACCCCATCGTTCTGGTATCTTTCTTGACTGGTCATCCAAAATAAAATAAAGTATTTTAATTTAAATAGTAGGTTTCGCAATGGTGGTTAGAAGGGGCAAGAAAAATTTCGAGCACGGTACGCTAAAAGGTCGGATGAAAGCTAAAAAGCCTTTGCTGTTTGTGATATTGTCCATTATAGTGGGGTTTCTTGTCTTTGTTTTTTTAACGATATTTGACTACGTTTACCCCCCTGTGGACGGTAAGCATGCACAGATGAAAAAGAAGGAACGTATAGGGGTGGTTCTCTATTTCTGTGATACTAATGAAAGGTTTCTAGTACCAGAAAAGAGGTTTATACCTAAGGAGACAGAACAGGCGAAGCAGGCAAAAGAGGTTGTTCAGGCCCTAATTGCAGGTTCGAAAACAGGTCTAGTGAACACTTTACCCGACGGTGTGGAAGTTCTGAATGTTAGCATAAAGGGGGATACAGCAATTGTTGATTTTAATAAAGCTCTCTTACACAATCACCCGGGTGGTAGTGCTGCCGAATTGGCCACAGTTTATTCCATAGTGAATAGCGTAACTGAAAATGTCCTCGGTGTAAAAAAAGTTAAAATACTGGTATCTGGGACAGAGGTACCATCTATAAAAGGGCACGTTGATATCACTCAACCGTTTTCACCAAACAGAGAGCTGATTGCATTGTCAAAAAAGGAAGAATGAGGGGAATGGAAGATGGCATCTAAGTCTCGTCTATCTCGGATCAGAAATATCGGCATAGTGGCTCATATAGATGCGGGAAAGACCACGGTTACGGAAAGGATCCTTTATTACACTGGTCGTTCTTACAAGATGGGAGAGGTTCATGACGGAGAAGCTGTGATGGACTGGATGCCACAGGAACAAGAACGGGGTATAACGATTACCTCGGCTGTCACCACGTGTAACTGGAGAGGACATGAAATTCACATAATAGATACACCTGGTCATGTTGATTTTACAATTGAAGTGGAGAGGAGTTTGCGTGTTTTGGATGGGGCTGTGGTTGTCTTTTGTGCTGTAGGCGGCGTGGAACCTCAATCGGAAACTGTTTGGTATCAGGCGGATAAATACGGTGTTCCAAAGGTTGCTTTCATCAATAAAATGGACCGCGTGGGTGCTGACTTTGAGCGAACCATTGCTATGATGAACGAACGTTTTTCCTCAATTCCACTGCCAATTCAGATACCATGGGGCATAGAGGAACAATTTAACGGGGTTATTGACATTATTAGAATGAAGGCTGTGACGTGGGATGCGGAGAGTCTTGGGTTGAAATATTCTTACTGTGAGGTACCAGAGGGAGAAAAAGAGAGGATGCTGGAGAGAAGAGAGAGATTAATTGAAACACTTGCCGAACTGGATGATAATATAATGGAAAAATATTTAAATGGACTGGAAATCTCTGAGGAAGAAATTCTCGAGGTTATAAGAAAGGCTACTCTTGGCTTAAAAGTGGTGCCGGTTCTATGCGGTGCGGCGTTGCGCAACAAGGGCATTCAACTTCTTCTAGACGCAGTGGTAGATTTTCTCCCCTCTCCTGAGGATATACCTCCTGTAAGAGGTATTAATCCAGTGACAGGTTTGGAAGAGCGCCGTAAAAGTAGCGTGAACGAGCCTTTTTCAGCCCTTGTTTTTAAGATTATGCAGGATGAGGGTAGGAAGCTCACTTATCTTAGGATTTATTCGGGGCGATTACAAGCGGGTGCAGATGTTTTTAACATTTCTAGGGGAAAACGAGAAAAGATTTCCCGTCTTTTAAAGATGCATGCGAACAAAAGAGAACGTATAGATGAGGCAGCTGCTGGGGACATTGTGGCTGTTATGGGATTAAAAGAGGCCAAAACGGGCGATACCCTTTGTGATGAAAATTGCCCTATATTGCTCGAATCTATCGATGTTTATGAACCCGTTATCAGTCAGGCAATAGAGGCCAAGACACCGGCTGATCAGGACAGGATAGTCTTTGCTTTAGAGAAGCTTTTGGAAGAGGATCCCACATTAAGATTTAAGTACGATGATGAAACGGCGCAGATGGTTCTCTCTGGTATGGGTGAACTACATCTGGAAATTGTCATAGACCGCCTTATAAGGGAGTTTAACGTTCATGTTAATGTAGGAAAACCACGGGTGATGTACAGGGAGGCCATTACTGAGGCTGTAAGTGCCGTTGGTGTGTTTGAAAGAGAAATTGGAGATCGAAAGCATTTTGCAGAGGTCCATCTGTACATGGAACCACTGGAGAGGGGTAAAGGTCTGGAGATCGTTCCACCTAAAGAAGATTTGCCCATACCTCCTGAGTTCTATGATGCCATTATGGAAGGAATAAAAGAAGCTGCCCTGAGTGGTCCCTTAGCGGGTTACCCAGTTGTGGATGTTAGGGTGGAAATCACAGGTGGATTATACCGCGAGGGCGAAGCTTCTCTTATGGCATACAAAGTTGCTGCTTCCAGCGCCTTCAAAGAGGGATGTATTTCAGGTTCTCCTGTTCTTCTTGAACCTATTATGATTGTTGATGTAATTACCCCTTCAGATTTTTTGGGTGAAGTTATAGGGGATATCAATGCGAGAAGAGGAGAAGTACAATCACTGAGCACACGAGGACAAGTTACAGAGATAAGGGCGCGGGTACCTTTGAGGTCTATGTTTGGATATTCCACAGATTTAAGATCACTGACCCAGGGAAGGGCGACCTTTTCCATGCGCTTCAGTGTCTATGATAGATTTTGATGAAAACTGACGATCTATTTTCAATGATTTTGCATAGAGTTTCTCGATTCATCCGTCACCCTTTTGTGGAGATTGGGTTTATCCTCCTCTTTGTCATTTTTATAAGCGCGTTTATAGTTTTTTGGTTTGAAACCATGGCACCTCAATCCAACATAAATTCTTTATGGGATGGCATCTGGTGGGCTGTTGTAACCATGGGAACAGTGGGTTATGGTGACAGATACCCGGTGACCACAGGTGGAAGGATAGTTGGAATTTTACTTATTTTCAGTGGTGTGGGATTGATGTCCCTTTTTACCGCAACAGTAGCCACATTCTTCATAGAGAAAAGGTTAAAGGAGGGTAGGGGTTTGGACAGGGTAAGAAATAAGAACCACATTGTCATTTGTGGGTGGAGCGAACATGTGGATGATCTGTTACAGGGATTGGATAGTTTCGGAGTGATGGAACACCGGGAGGTTGTACTTGTAAATGAACTTTCCAGTGATGAGATAGAAGCCTTGCAAGTTAAATATGGAAAGTATAAGCTAAAATTTGTGAAGGGTAATTACGTACAAGAAGAAGTTCTTTTGCGGGCTAATGTAAAGAAGGCAGAGGCGGTGATTTTAATGGCTGATGCCTCTTGTGGTTATCAGACGGATAGAATGGATGAAAAGACGATTTTAGCGGCTCTAGCAGTAAAATCTATCGCTCCTCACGTTCGTATTGTTGCTGAACTGTTGAAGCAGGAGAACAGAGCGCACCTAAAAAGGGCTAATGTAGATGAGATTGTGGTGAGGGACGAATATACAGCTTCCATTCTCGCAGGAACTATAAGGTCACCAGGTTTAACTAAGGTTATTTCGGGGATACTGAATATTGACAGTTACTGTAAATTGTATCGTTTACCCATCCCACAGGAGTACATTGGGAGATCTTTTAGGGAGCTTTTCTTTCACTTCCGAGAAAGGGAAAAGGCCCTACTTTTGGGTATAATTAAGGAGAAAAAAACGATAAAGCTCGAGGATATCCTCTCGGATGATACGTCTGCTGTTGAGGTCTTCCTGCGAGAGAAGATAAAAGAGACAAAAAAGGAGTTTATGGTGGAAAGGGAGTCAGAAAGAATTGTATTGAATCCTGAAGATGATTATCCGATAGCACCGGGAGATTCGGCTATTGTTCTCATGAGTGGGAAATTATTGTAGTTAGGGGCTGTGGCATTGCGGGAGGATGATTATAGCGTTTTTAGTGGTTCGGAGATTTTTAGGGATTTAGACCACGTCCAAATTGGGAAAATCCTGGGTATTGCCCGAGTGGTTAAGTTCAGAGCTGGAGAGGTGATACTACGTGAGGGTGATATAGGAGATACGATGTACATAATGAAGGAGGGAACCGTTGAAGTCATAAAAAACCTTGTTCTAGTTGAGATTGAAGATAGTGAGGATAGAAAGAAAACAAAGGTTTTCACAAAACTGGAAGCGAAAGATCACGCTGTCTTTGGAGAGTTGGCATTGTTGGATGCTATGAAGAGGACGGCTACGGTGAGAGCTGTGACTGATTGTGTGTTATATGAGATAAATAGAGCTGATTTTTTAAAACTTGCCGAAGAAGATTGTAAATTGGGTTACCGTGTAATTTTGAACCTGGCAAAGATAATTGGTGCCCGTTTAAGAAAAGCTGATGAGGAAACGGTGAAGTTAACCACAATTTTGAGCATTGTATTAAGCGAGGTGTGACGTGATTATCACGCTTCTAGATAAAGATAAGCTTCTGGACAGCATATTCAGGGTAAGCACTTTGCTAACCGCGGATGCCGATCTTTCGGTGATACAGACAAAAATACTCGAAGAGCTGCTTTATACCCTTGATTTTGACAGGGGCATGATTCGTTTCTTCGACTCCACTAGGCGTTATCTAGAAGTTCAGGTAGTGAAAAATTTTCCTTTAGAGGAGGAAAAAAGGGCTTTTGACTTAGCGCTCGATGTGACACGTCACAATTGCCTTTCTACTTTTGTGGCAAGATCTGGTGAGATTGCTATTGTGGAAAAGGCAGTTAGAGATTCCAGGATTACGTCACTGGACCGATACATTACGAGCTTGGCAGAAAAAGGGTCGGTCATCTGCGTGCCCTTAAAAGTAGGGGATAGCGTAATTGGCACTATGGAGGCATGGCGGGAGGAGGAGAGTATTTTCTATCCAGAGGAAATCAGTATTATTCAGGCTTTTGCGAATCAAATGAGCATAATCATACAGAACGCCCGACTGTTGAAAGCAGGTGAGGAGAAGATTAGACAGCTTACGGTGTTGCAGGAGGTTGTCTCTGAGCTTAACGTATATAGCACGTTAGATGATGGAATTTTGAAGATTGTTCTTCGTGGTGCTAAAGAGATTACTGGTGCCGACAGTGCAATAGTATACTTCTGCGACTTGCAGCGGGATCGCTGTATGGTGGCTGATGAGAACAATTCTGTAATTGACGCTAGAGATGGATTTGATGAAAGGATGGGCAAAAGTAGTTTTCTCATTAAAGAAGCGATTGAGAGCGGAAATTTCGTTGTAAAACAGTTGCCCGTGGAAATTCCCCCGATGGAGTCCGATACCCCATATTTCACAACTCGGACGGAGCTGGCAATACCCTTTGCAATAAGGGACAGATTCAAAGGTGCGCTTTATCTCTCAAAAAACAAAGGTAGTTTCACTGAGGATCAAATCAATGCGCTAGATATTTTGGTTAAGAACGCAGCTACGACATACGATAATGCCATTATGAATTCTCTTCTCCACCAGGAGGCGGAATCCCTCAAATCAGAACTGGAGAGAATGAAAGAGAGAGAAGATAAATTACTGGGTTTCCAAGATATTCTGGGCAAGTCAGAAAAAATGTTGGAGATTTTTCGGATCATTGCAGATGTTGCTGGCCATAATACCAACATTCTCATACAGGGGGAGAGTGGAACGGGCAAGGAATTGGTAGCTAGAGCAATTCATCGCCACTCTCCTAGGAGCAACAAACCTTTTGTAGATGTCAATTGTGCTGCCATCCCCCCAACACTCCTTGAAAGTGAGCTTTTTGGGTATGAAGCAGGAGCTTTTACCGACGCCCGGAAGAGAAAAATAGGTCTCCTGGAATACGCGAATGGTGGGACTATGCTTCTCGACGAGATAGGTGAGATGAACATTCAACTGCAGGCGAAATTCCTCCGGATGTTGGAAGATGGGCATATCCGACGTCTTGGAGGTACAGAAAAGATTCCTATTGATGTTCGTTTTATCTTCTCCACAAATCGTGATCTTGCAGAAATGGTGTCGAAGGGTACTTTTCGGGAAGACCTATTCTACAGGATAAGGGTTGTGCCTATCGTTATACCACCTCTAAGAGAAAGACCGGATGATATAATTCTGTTAGCTAACCATTTTGTGAAGGAGTTTAATCAGAAGTTTCGCAAAAAAATTAGGGGATTTGATAAGGAGACTGAACGAATACTCCAAGATTATCCATGGCCTGGAAATGTAAGAGAACTGAGGAACATCATTGAAAGGGTTATGATTTTGAAAAATAAAGGCAAATTTATCACCGCTGATGATTTGCCCAGAGAGATTGTAAGGGGCAGTCAATCAAAGTCAGATTGGCTTATTGAACCCCTTTTGGATCAACTTCCCTTTGATGGTATTGACTACAAGAAAGTAACAGAAAAAATCCTCTTAGATATAAAGAACCGTCTTCTCCAGAACGCCCTTATTAAAGCTCGAGGAAATAAGTCTGAGGCTGCTCGACGATTGGGTATTTCAAGGTTTAAGCTTATAAGGGAACAAAAGAAATTGGCCCAAAAACTCTCAAGCGATATCCACTGAATTATTCTGCGTGCGGGAAATGCACGGTCTGTGCAATTTATGCACAGATTAGTGGTATGGTCATATTACTGCTAGATCGTTCTTTTCATTCCTATAGTGTGCGTTAAGCGCACGTTTTTATTTTTTTAGGAAATGGTGATTTGTAAGACCCGTGTTCAGCTGCGTGATGAGAATCCTCTGGGTGTGTTTTTCTCTATGGCATGCGAATTGCATATAAAATAGTAGTGGTTGATGAGTGAAGCTGGGTTTTATGACAGGCTTGGTTGTGGCGTTTGTGATGGAAGTGGATGTGGGTATGAGCGAAAATTGGAAACATTGGGATAGATTTTAAGCTCTTTCTCTCCAAAGAGTAGTAGAATTTCCTAGCCGGTGGGTGGTTTTTCCCTCCTTTCCACCCACCGCCCCCCCCTTCAGATATCGTACACTGAAAGGGCTTTTTTATAGTCCTTTCAGTTTAACATATTTTTGGTGGATGGTTACATGGTAACCCTCCACCTTTTTACACGTGAAACTTGAACAAAGCTATATCGCCATCTTTCATTATGTATTCTTTACCTTCAGACCTAATAAGCCCTTTTTCTCTTGCGTGTGTTAGACTTGGTGTTTTTATGAAATCGTTGTAGTTAATGATCTCTGCACGAATAAAACCCTTTTCCATATCGCTGTGTATTTTCCCAGCTGCTTGAGGTGCCTTTGTGCCTTGAGGAATTGTCCACGCCCTTAGTTCTGAACCAACGGTGGTGTAGAATGTTATAAGGTTAAGAAGATCGTACCCTTCTCTTATTAGTTTTACGAGACCGGATTCTTCCAATCCCATACTATCCAGAAAGGCCTTCCGATCTTCTGGAGGAAGTTCAATCATTTCAGCTTCAAGATCACCGCAGATCACAATTACTTTTGCACCTTCCCGAAGGGCGATCTCAGTGATCTTTTCGACGTCACTACTTTTTTCTTTTAAATCTGTTTCACCTACATTTGCTACGTATAGGACTTTTTTTCCCGTTAAGAGATGGAGATCTTTCAAAAACCCTTTTTCCTCTTCCTCCAGTCTAAGTGTATGAATGGGTATACCCCTGTTTAACATGTCTTCTAACATACTGTAAAACTCTAATTGTTTCGCCGCTACTCTGTCTCCCCCTTTTGCTGCTTTCTCTGTACGAGCGATTCTTCTGCTCAGTGTCTCTAGATCGGCTAATATAAGCTCTGTTGTCACGATCTCGATATCTCTTACGGGATCAATTGAACCGTACATGTGGGCTACGTCGGGATTTTGAAAACACCTCACGATGTGAATTACAGCATCTACTTCTCTTATATGTCCAAGAAATTTATTTCCCAAGCCTTCTCCTTTGCTTGCTCCTCTTACAAGACCGGCAATGTCGTAAAATTCCATTACAGTAGGGGTAACTCTGGGAGGGTTTAGGATTTTGGCCAGATTATCCAGGCGCGGATCGGGTACAGGGACAATACCCACATTTGGCTCAATGGTGCAAAAAGGATAGTTGGCTACTTGTGCACCCGCTGCGGTGAGGGCGTTAAAAATTGTTGATTTACCCACGTTTGGGAGGCCTATGATACCGCAGCGAAAACCCATTTTTCTGGTGCACCTACTTTTGTGGTTACGTTAGTGATTTTTTATTTGAGTGTCAAGGTAATAAAAAAAGCGCCTCATGAAGAGGCGCTTTTTAGAAGACGGTAATATTTTACTCTTCTTCCACAAGTTTTTCTGCTTCAATCCGCATTGTGTAGAAGGACCTGTATACGAAGATCAGAGCGATTATGAAGAATACGATTGCCAAACCCAATTTTATAGATGCGTTTGTCATTGTCACCGCAATTTCAGTGGTTAACAGTCCGAAAAGGGTTGTGAACTTAATAACAGGGTTCATTGAAACGGAGGATGTATCTTTGAAGGGGTCACCCACGGTGTCACCAACTACAGTCGCTTCGTGGAGAGGGGTATTCTTCTGTCTCAGGTCTACTTCTACTATCTTTTTGGCGTTATCCCAACAACCACCCGCGTTCGCCATGAAGACTGCCTGGAACAAACCAAAAAACGCTATGGCGATCAGATAACCGATGAAGAAGTAGGGATCAAAGAAGGCAAGACCCAGGGCCATGAAGAAGATGACGATAAAGATGTTGATCATTCCCCTCTGGGCGTACACTGTGCAAATGCGAACCACTTCCTTGCTGTCTTCAATTGAAGCCTGTTCCTTATCGAGTCGAAGGTTCTTTTTTATGTAAACGACCGCTCTATATGCTCCCACTACTACTGCCTGGGTTGATGCACCCGTAAACCAGTAAATCATACAACCACCCATGATGAGACCGAGAATAACTTCCGGCTGGACTAGACTGAGTTTAGCTATGGCATTACCAAATAATCGTTCCAGAAGTATAATGATGCCGAAGACCATAGTTGTAGCTCCCACTACAGCTGTACCAATCAGCACTGGTTTTGCCGTCGCCTTAAAGGTGTTACCAGCACCATCACATGATTCTAGGTAATGCTTAGCTTGTTCGAAATCTGCGGGGATACCAAAATGCTGTTTTGCTACGTCGGAAGCGTCAGGTCGTGACTCGATCATGGAGAGCTCGTATATAGACTGGGCGTTGTCAGAAACAGGGCCGAAGCTGTCTACAGCAATCGTTACTGGACCCATTCCAAGAAATCCGAAAGCCACGAGTCCGAACGCAAATACTGGTGTTGCAAACTTAAATGCGGGGGGCATTATTTCGATTACCGCGGGTGACTGTGAAGCGACATAAGCGATAACCATTAGAATGAGTATTACCAATCCCTGCCAGAAACCTGAGAAGTTACCAGAAACAAATCCGGAAAGGATGTTTAGGGAGGCTCCACCCTGACGGGACGCATTAACAACTTCCTCACAATGCCGGGACTCTGTGCTTGTGAACACCTTTGTAAATTCTGGGATGAGAGCACCAGCAGCGGTACCGCAGCTGATTATTATGGATAGAGCTATCCAAAGTGGTAGTCCACCTGAGTGGGGAATGTCGGAGAGCAAAAAGTAGCTGGCCCCAAAAGTTACAAGTATGGATATTGTCGATGTGATCCATACTAAGTTTGTGAGAGGTTGTTCAAAGTTGAAGTCCTTTTTGCCACCAAAGACTGTTTCGCTGAGACTGTGGTTAACAAAATAGGAGATTAGAGAGGTCAGGATCATAAGGATACGCATAACAAATATCCAGACGATTAGTTTTCCACCCATTGAAGGGTTTTCCGCCAGAGCCAGAGCCAGGAAGGTAATCAAGGCCACTCCTGTAACACCATACGTTTCAAAACCGTCTGCGGTGGGTCCCACTGAATCGCCAGCGTTGTCACCCGTGCAGTCAGCTATGACACCAGGGTTTTTGGGGTCGTCTTCTGGTAAGTGGAACACTATTTTCATGAGGTCTGAGGCGATGTCTGCGGTTTTTGTGAAAATACCTCCGCAAATACGGAGGGCACTAGCGCCTAGAGACTCACCGATTGCAAATCCTATGAAGCATGGCCCAGATAACTCCTTGGGAATGTAGGCTAAAATGATGATCATAAAGAACAACTCAATGCTCACGAGTAGCAATCCTACGCTCATACCTGAACGCAGACATATGTTTACTATACTCAGAGGATTGCCACTTAAAGATGCAAAAGCCGCACGGGAGTTCGCGATTGTGTTACTCCTCATTCCGTACCATGCAACGCTATAAGATCCCAATATTCCGAAGATTGAACATATAAGGATGACCAAAATTCCAGTTATAGGTGTGGGTGATAGGACACCGAAGTAGTATACAATACATATGGCGATAAGTACCCACAGTACTGTTAGGAATTTACCCTGTTGGATCAGGTAAGTTTTGCATGTTTCCCATATGATGTTTGAGACATCCAGCATAGCTTGGTGGGCGGGTAGTTTTTTAGTCTGAATGTACTGAACCGCACCAAAAAGCATGCCGATGGCACAGATGATAAGACCGAGATTTAAAAGTAACATCCCGCTTACGCTTCCGTGCATGAATGTAACTCCTGATAGATCGGGCAAAATGATGTCTGCTTCACTTGCAAATGCGGCGTGGACCGTGAGCAGCATCATGAGCGTAGGGATGACGCCTAAAGAAAAACACTTCCCTCTTCCTTTAAACATCGTTCAACCTCCTCGATTTTGATTGATAGTTCTCTTGTGAAACTTGTTCATAGCCGCCTGTATACCCAGAGAGATGGTGTATACTATTGCTTCTGAGGCTTTTTGGATGACCGCAGGAAGCATTTGCATTTCCTCATGGGAAAAGGGGCTAAGCACGTACTTATCTGTTATTGATTTTAACGGGGATTTCCCAATGCCCAGACGAACTCTAATAAACGATGAATCCCCTATGTGTTCAATGATGGACTGCAGACCTTTATGTCCCCCGTGGCCTCCACCGAATTTGAGACGTAACGTAGCAAAAGGAAGATCGAGATCATCGTGAACTACAATTAAATCCTCCGGTTTGTTGATTTTGTATCGGTTTACGATTTTTGCCACCGCCTTTCCGCTGAGGTTCATATACGTTTGTGGTTTTACCAAAAGAACCTCATTTCCTTTAATCGATCCTTTACCGTATAGGGCATCGAATCCCACTTTTGAAATACTAATCCCGTTTTCTTCGGCCAATTTGTCTATTACCATGAACCCGACGTTATGTCGGGTAAAGGTGTATTTTTTTCCAGGGTTTCCCAACCCTACTATGATTTTCACTTACTTTTCCATTCACGGTTTTACCCTGTTTAGATAACAGCTATTTTTTTGTCGGTTGAGCTGCGGACTCGCCTGGTGATTTCAGAGAGGCCCGTGTAGGAGCTATATATATAACCGGAATGTTTCCAGCTTCCCGAATTGTAACACCTTCAGGGACTTTTATATCCCTTGCCTTTACCGAGTCACCTACATCAAGCCCACCAATGTCTACTTCTATATACCCAGGCATATCCGAAGGAGAGCAGGAAACCAGTATTTCTCTCTTGAGAATCTGTAGTTCCCCACCTCTTACCACGCCAGGTGACGTGCCTGTTGTCTTTACTGGAAGGGCTACATTTATCTTTCTTCCAGGATCAATTCTATAAAAGTCAGCATGCATGATAGTGGGTTTGAAGGGGTGTATTGTGTAATCCTTTATCAGGGTAAGCCTTTCCTCTGTTTTCCCGTTAACGTCAATCATAAGTTTAATGAAGAACTTGCCGTCGGCTTTAACAATTAATTTTTTTAAGTCTTTTTCACTGACGTATAGTAGTTCATTTTGCGAATTGGGACCGTAAAGAATCGCCGGCACGAACCCCTGGGTTCGCAATTTTCTAGCAACTCCCTTGCCGGATCCTTTACGAATAAAGGCTTTAAGCTGTTTAATGTCCATTGTTGGATGGCCTCCTAAATAAATAGTGAGCTGACCGACTCATCATAGTAAATACGTCTTACAGCTTCCGCGAGCAAGCTCGCGATGGAGAGCACTTTTATTTTGTTGCAAGATTTTGCCTTTTCGTGAAGAGGGATCGTGTCTGTGACAATGACCTCTCTAAGACAAGAGGTGTTTATACGTTCAATTGCCGATCCAGATAGCACAGGGTGTATGCAACAGGCACATATGTCTGTAGCTCCTGCATCTTTTAGGGCTTCGGCTGCCTGTACAATGGTGCCGGCTGTATCTATCATATCATCAAGGATGATCACGGGCCTATTCTTAACATCTCCTATGATGTTCATTACCTGTGATTCATTGGGGCCTTCTCGTCTTTTGTCAATGATCGCAAGGTTTACCCCAAGTCTTGTTGCATATGCTCTCGCCCGGACTACACCACCCGTATCTGGCGATACTATTACGGTTTTGTCGGTGAAGTTTTTCTGTATGTATTTTAAGAGAATGGGCATTGCATATAGGTTATCCACGGGTATGTTAAAAAAACCCTGAATTTGTCCAGCGTGGAGATCCACTGAAAGTATGCGATTTGCTCCTGCTGTTGTGATTAGATCAGCTACGAGCTTGGCGGATATCGGTGCTCGGGGCGCTACTTTTCTATCCTGCCGTGCGTATCCATAGTACGGAATAACAGCGGTTATTCTATATGCGGAAGCCCTTTTTAGGGCGTCGATCATAATAAGAAGTTCCATGAGATTTACATTCACAGGGGGACAGGTGGATTGTATTATGAAGATATCCATGCCCCTCACATTTTCATTTATTTCGACCCTCGTTTCACCATCGCTGAACGTTCCAACGTTGGCTTTTCCGAGAGGAACCCCCAAGATATTGCATATTTTCTCAGCAAGTTCTCTGTTGGCATTTCCTGAAAAGATCCTTATTTTTTCCAACATTAATTTGCCTCTTGCCTCAAATATATAAGTTCATGGCTGGGGCGGGAGGATTCGAACCTCCGCATACAAGATCCAAAATCTTGTGTCTTACCACTTGACGACGCCCCAAGCTCTCTTGATGAACCAAACTCAGTGCACTTGAGTATCTATTTTTAATGACGACGCTGTGTATACTTGACCTGTAACTTTGTTTATCAGTTCTTTTCTTGCTTTTTCCAAGGCTTCTTCCCTGTCAAATATACCAAAAACCGTGGGTCCACTTCCTGTCATAAGCGTCCCCAAAGCTCCATGGTCCATCAGAAGTTCTTTTAATTTACCAATAATGGGATACATTTTAATAGATACGTCCTCTAAATCATTGCTCAGTCCACTAATTATATCCTCCCATCTCAAGAACCGAGGAATGCTATAATGGATTCTTCTGTTTGTCAATCCCAAATTGAGTTTTTCGTAGACTAGGGCGGTTGATAGGGGAAATCCTGGGTTTATGAGAAGATAATAGATAAAGGGACATTCTTCACAGGGTATTAGCTCGTCTCCTATGCCTAAAGCCCATGCTGTTTTTCCAAGCACAAAAAAAGGTACATCTGCCCCTAACATAGCTCCCATTTTCATGAGTTCTTCCGTATTCCAACGGTTGTTTATCATTTCGTTAATTGTAAGGAGTGTTGTTGCTGCATTTGAACTTCCACCTCCTAGACCTGCTGCAACGGGTATCCTTTTTACCAGATCGATTTCTACTCCGAAGGGCCAACCTGAGTGTGAGAGTATTAATTCTGCTGCCCTGTATACCAAGTTGTTTCTGTCTGTGGGGAGATTGGAATTGAGACATTTGAGTTGTATACCTTTTTTGCGTTTAACAAATCTTAATTCATCGAAAAGAGTTATTGGTTGCATTAAGGTTTGAAGATCATGGTAACCATCTGGTCTTTTACGGAGCACTTTCAGGTGGAGATTAACCTTAGCGGGAGATAATCTTCTCATTTTTTTGAGGTTTCTCTAACATATCGCATCCTCAATTCGAACAAGAGGTCATCAAGTAAATGCTTTTCATTGCTCTCCAGATTCCCCTCTGTTTTCTCTTTGAGCATCGCTAAGGTATCAATTATGTGTTTTGCAGCCGCAAGGTTACGCTGACTCGCTTTACCCGTTGCATCTGTAAAATCTCCAAAGTGGTACATAGCTGTTGTGCTCAGGGAGAGGATGAAGTTAGAAAAGGTAACTTCTGGGAAGTGCTGATCTTTCTCTTCTTCAGCAGCACCCTCTACTTTCTCTCGCTGCTGATCCTCCTCCTGCGATTTAGATTTTGCTTCTTCTTTGAGCTCACCCGATTCAGTTAAAATTCTCCTATCCTTTACTACAAAACCCTTTTTGTCCTCTTCCATATTTACTCGGAACCTCCTTCAGAACATGGCTCTCATAGCGCGTAAGCGAGCGATCCTTTCCTCAATGGGTGGATGGGTGCTGAACAAGTGCATTAGAGAGCGGCCGGTAAGGGGATTCACTATGAACATATGAGCTGTTGAGGGATTGGCATTCATGGGATTAACTTGTGAAGCATATGCCAGTTTTTCAAGGGCTGAGGCCAAGGCATAAGGTTTCCCAGTGATCCGTGCTCCTCCTTCA
The DNA here is from genome assembly GCA_026417625.1 of Syntrophales bacterium. Taxonomy (NCBI): domain Bacteria; kingdom Pseudomonadati; phylum Thermodesulfobacteriota; class Syntrophia; order Syntrophales; species Syntrophales bacterium. The sequence goes on from JAOACW010000013.1 coordinate 28,216, forward strand.
TCAGCCATGTATTCCCGTGAACGGGAAATGGCCATTTGGATAATAGTGGCAGCGATAGGAGCGAGTATTGCTGTAAGAATCAAGCCTATAATTCCACCTGGGTGTTCGTCCTCGTCACTTCGTGACATTCCACCGAAGATGGCAGCCCATTGTGCCATATTTGCAAGCATCACAATCGCGCCGGCAATTGTTGCTGCTATGGAACCGATGAGGATATCGAGGTTCTTGATGTGTGTTAACTCGTGACCAATAACACCCTCCAGTTCTTCACGGTTCAGTAGTCTAAGTATACCCTCGGTAACAGCAACTACCGCGTGTTGTGGATTCCTACCTGTGGCAAATGCATTTGGTGTATCTGAGGGTATGATGTATACGCGGGGCATGGGTAGGCCTGCGCGAAGAGCTAATGTTCTAACTATATCGTAAAGTTCTGGTGCTTCCACCTCTGACACCTCTTGGGCGTCGTACATACTAAGGACGATGCGATCGGAGAACCAGTATGCTCCGAAGTTCATGATGGTGGCAAATATAAAAGCGATAATTACGCCATTTTTACCACCTACCACTCCACCGATTATAATTAGAAGTCCTGTAAGGGCTCCTAATAACAAGGCGGTGCGCAGTGAGTTCATATTTTCCTCCTTTATTGTAAGTTATTTTTGTTGAATGTCAGTTCACCGGAGTTCGAAACATCTATAGTTATATTATCACCCTCACGTATGGTCCCTTCCAGTATCTTTTTGGCTAAAGGATCGAGAACAGATTTTTGAAGGGCCCTTTTTAAGGGTCGAGCCCCGTATACTGGGTTATACCCTATGCTAACAATATAATTTTTTGCCTCTGGTGTCAATTCTAGGGAAATTTTCCTGTCTTCCAAGCGCTTTTTTATGAGGTTGATCTGGATATCAACGATTTTACCTATATCTTCTTCGGTTAATGAGCGGAACATTATGATGTCGTCTATCCTATTTAGGAATTCCGGTTTAAACGTCGCGCGGAGGATTTCAAAAACTCTGTTTCTTTTTTCCTCTTCACTAAGGTAAGGATCCTGAATCCATTGGCTGCCTATATTGGATGTCATGATTACAATGGTATTTTTAAAATCCACTGTGCGACCGTGTCCGTCCGTTAAACGCCCGTCATCCAGTATTTGGAGAAGGATATTAAAAACATCGGGATGAGCTTTTTCTATTTCGTCGAAAAGGATGACGGAATAAGGACGACGGCGCACCGCTTCGGTTAGGTATCCTCCTTCTTCGTAACCAACGTAGCCAGGTGGTGCTCCTATCAGTCGGGCAACTGCGTGTTTTTCCATGTATTCTGACATGTCAATTCTGATCATTGCCTGCTCATTGTCGAACATGAATTCTGCCAGGGCCCTGGCGAGTTCCGTTTTTCCTACACCTGTTGGTCCGAGGAAGATGAAAGAACCAATGGGTCTATTGGGATCTTGGAGACCCGATCTGGCTCTTCTTAGCGCGCTTGAGACAGCTGCAATTCCCTCATCCTGGCCTATTACACGTTGACTTAACCGCTCTTCCATGTGGAGCAGTTTTTCAACGTCGCTTTCCATCATTTTCGCAACAGGTATACCTGTCCATTTAGCAACCACTTCAGCTACATCTTCCGCGTCTACCTCTTCTTTAAGCATGCGATGGTCTTTCTGGATTTCAGCTAATTTTCTTTGCTCTTCCTCCATGGCCTTGTTCAGTTCGATTAGTTTTCCGTAACGAATTTCTGCTGCTTTCGCCAGATCACCTTCTCTTTGGGCATTTTGTTCCTCTATCTTAAGTTTTTCAATCTCGCTTCGTATTTCCTGGATACGCTTTATGCATTCCTTCTCCTTTGCCCAATGGATTTTCATTTCCTCCATTGAACGACGTAGTTCTTCCAACTCTGCTTCTATCTTTTTACGTCTTTCGAGAGCCGTTTGATCTGTTTCCTTCAATAGAGATTGCCGTTCAATTTCGAGCTGTGTGATCTTTCTTTCCACTGCATCTATTTCTGCAGGTAAACTGTCCAGCTCTATTCTTAGACGAGAAGCTGCTTCATCTATGAGATCCACTGCTTTGTCCGGTAGAAAACGATCACTTATGTATCTGTTTGAAAGAGTGGCTGCAGCTATTATGGCCGCGTCCTTTATTCGGACACCGTGGTGCAACTCATAGCGTTCTTTAAGACCCCGTAGTATTGCTATGGTGTCTTCAACCGTTGGTTCCCTGACTAGGATGGGCTGAAATCTCCTCTCAAGTGCCGGGTCTTTCTCTATGTATTTTCGATATTCGTTTAGTGTGGTTGCACCGATGCAACGCAACTCCCCTCTTGCAAGAGCTGGTTTCATCATGTTTGAGGCATCTACCGATCCTTCGGCGGCACCTGCACCCACTACTGTATGGATTTCATCAATGAAAAGAATAATTTCTCCATGAGAATCTACAATTTCTTTGAGAACTGCTTTCAGTCGGTCTTCGAATTCACCCCGGTACTTTGCCCCAGCGACAAGCGCACCGATATCCAAACCGATTATGCGTTTATTCTTAAGATTTTCTGGAACATCTCCGTTTACGATGCGTTGTGCCAGTCCTTCTACTATCGCGGTTTTCCCAACTCCTGGCTCTCCTATCAGGACAGGATTATTTTTTGTTCTACGAGAGAGTACCTGAAGGATCCTCCGTATTTCTTCATCCCTACCTATGACAGGATCGAAAGCTCCCTTTGCAGCTAATTCGTTGAAGTCTTTAGAGAATCTCTTTAGGGCTTGATATTTATCCTCAGGATTCGGGTCAGTTATTCGTTGTGATCCTCTAATCTCCACGAGGGCTTTCAGCAGACCTTCTTTGGTTATTCCTTCCCGTTTGAAGATACGATGTGCTTCGGAATCCTTGTCATCGGTGACTGCCAACAGGATATGTTCCACACTGACGTACTCATCTTTCATGCGGGCAGCTTCCATCATAGCGGCGTCGAGTACTCGGTTCAGTCGGGAAGTAATGTACATTTGGCCCGTTCCAGGACCTTCAACTCTGGGAATTCTTTCCAATGATTTTTTTAGGGAATCCTGGATTGAGGCTATGTTTGCCCCCATTTTTTTTAGTATGGAGACAGCGATTCCTTCGCGCTGATTGATAAGAGCTAGAAGTAAATGCTCTACATCAACAGCCTGATGACCGTAAGTTGATGCTAAGTTTTGGGCTTCTTGTAACCCTTCCTGAACTTTTAGTGTCATTTTATCGAAACGCATTGTTATATTCCTTTACTCAGTTGGTTTTTCAATGCTTACTACAATTTTTCCATTCTTGAATATTGAAACGTTACCTGATGACTCAGAAAGAACTATCGCTGTTGCTTTAGTTACGCTCGTAATTCCTGCAGCTGCTATATGACGGCTTCCTAGACCTTGGGGAAAGTCTTTGCTGTCCAGGGCTGCACTTAGGTGTCGCCCAGCGGTTATGATTGTTCCATCGTTTTTTATTATGAAGGCACCATCCAGTGCAGCAAACTCTTTTATTGTACCTTTTAATTCGGGATTCACTATGTTTCTCTCCATCTCCGTATAGCCGTGAAATGGATTCATTATCATCTGCCGGGAGAGTTGTAGGACGCGATCGTGATCACCAATTACGAATATTGTGCCCACTTTACGTCCCTCCCTACCCTGGGCAGCAAGTTCAAGGGCGAGATTGAGTACAGCACTGAACACTTCAGGGTATACTTCCTCTGTCACATCTGTGAAGTACTCCGTTATTAAAAATTCGAATTCTTTTCCTACATCTATTACGAATAGGCTGTCCACGTAACCAAAACGGGGAACACCACTTAGACAAACAATTTTATCTCCTTTTTTGAATAAACCTGTGGAGATACCTTTGACGATGGCTATTTTAATCTGTCCTACTCTGGTGAGAGTTAAATTTGGTACTTGTATGGTTGTACATCGCCCTTTAAATTTCTCAGGGAGTTTGTTATCCTTAGTTATAAGGATGAGTTCGTATCCCTGAGAGCCATCTAAGCTTAATGAAAGGTTGTCCGCTGCATCAGCGTACATGAGTAATGCCCGTGCTTCAATAGTTTGAGCTATCTGGCACGCAGACTCTATCATGACCCGGTTTATATCGTTCATATTTCTCCTCAAAACTCTTTTCGATTACGCAGGATTTTTTTCTTTCATAAGTTAACCACCCGTGCTATGGGTGTCAAGATGAGAGGTTTTTTGAGTGCCTTGACAAGGGGTTGTTTCGGTATTTATACAATAAAAACAATTGATTTTATTGCTATATTTGGAGGTGCGTTTTGGATCTTCCAGTTGTAACCGATACGTTAGATCGGTACATTGAAGAGATCAACCGTTTTCCCATTCTAAGTGCGGAAGAAGAATTCAAGCTCGCTGTGCAATTTAAGAGGGATCACGACATGAAAGCTGCGGAGAAACTGGTGGTCTGCAATTTGCGGTTTGTTGTCAAGATCGCGCATGAGTACAGGAACTACGGGGTAAAGTTGGCGGATTTGATCCAAGAGGGTAATATCGGATTGATGCATGCCGTTAAGAAGTTTGATCCATACAAAGGTTATCGGTTGATTTCTTATGCTGTCTGGTGGATTCGGGCCTACATACAGAACTACATAATAAAGACATGGAGTATAGTGAAGATAGGTACCACACAGGCGCAAAGGAAATTATTTTTCAAGATCAACCAGGCGAAGAAGCAACTGGAAGAACTCTCTAGAAAAAATCCTGAATTTGGGGAAATAGCGGAGACATTGGGGGTAAAGCCTATAGAAATCGAGGAGATGGATCTCAGGATGAGTGGTCGCGATCTCTCATTGGATGCCTATATTGATGAGGATGGAGAGGTAACTCATTTGGATCATCTAACGTATGAGGGTGACGATCAGGAGACTGCACTGATAAAGCGGGAAGAAATGGCTTTGGTTCAACGGCACATAGCAGGAGCTTTGGCAAAGCTTACAGAGAAAGAGAGATTTATTATCGAACATAGGGTAATGGCTGAAAACCCTATGACGCTTCAGGAGATAGGTGACCACTTTCACATAACAAGGGAACGGGTCCGACAAATTGAAAAACAAGCATTAAAGAAGTTACGATTGGCCCTACCGCACTTAAGAGAGGAACCGCCACTTCTTGAAGGGTAGTTTGTCAGTCAATACGCGCTAGATTTTCGAACGATGTGAACTTCTCGAGAAAAGCGAGTTTGATAGTTCCTGTTGGGCCGTTTCTCTGCTTTGCAATGATGACTTCAGCTATACCTTTTTCGGGATTATCCTCTGATCGGTTGTAGACCTCATCACGGTATATAAAAGCTATAACATCTGCGTCTTGTTCGATAGCGCCGGACTCTCTAAGATCCGCCATTTGCGGTCTTCTGTTGGTTCTGTCTTCGACTTTACGGTTAAGTTGGGAAAGAGCAATAACTGGTACGTTTAATTCTTTTGCAAGGGCCTTCAAAGATCTACTGATTTCAGATATTTCCTGCTCTCGCGATTCTTTGTATCCAGTTGATCTCATGAGTTGTAGATAGTCTAAAATGATCAGACCTAATCCTTGTTCTGCTTTCAGTCGCCTAGCCTTTGCCTTCATCTCCAACACTGTTATCGCTGGAGTATCATCAATGAAAATTGGGGCATCCGCCAGAAGACCAGCAGCTGTAGCCAGTTTTGGCCAATCTGTTTCACCGAGAAATCCCTTGCGAAGTCTGTGAGAATCAACTTTTGCTGTCGAGGCCAGTAGCCTCATAGCTATTTGTTCTTTTGCCATTTCCAGAGAGAATATAGCCACGGGAATACCTTTCTCGATTGCTACGTACTGTGCTATGTTCAAGGCAAAAGCCGTTTTACCCATGCTTGGTCGACCCGCTATAATTATGAGATCTGACTTTTGTAAACCTGCTGTCAGTTCGTCTATTTTTTCAAAACCAGTTGGGATACCGGTTACAAGCTCTCTTCTTTTGCTCAAATTTTCAATCGTTATGAAACTGTGCTTAATGATCTCTCGCAATGAAGTGAAAGACGATCTCACTTTGTGTTCTGATATTTCGAAGATGGCGTGCTCTGCTTCATCCAAAACCTCTTCGATGTCGCCATCAGCATTGTATGTTTTTTCGAGAATCTCCGTTGCTGTATCTATGAGCTTTCTCAGAATAGCCTTTTCTTTCACTATTTTTGCGTAGTGATCAACGTTTGCCGCTGAAGGAACGGCGTCGACAAGAGTGGAGAGGTATGAAATACCTCCAACAGCATCTAGTTCATTTCTGTCCTTAAGTAAATTGCTCAAAGTAATAAGATCAACTGGTTCGTTTCTTTCCGTTAGATCTTGGATTGCAGTGAAGATTTTCCTATGTGACTCTCTGTAGAAATCTTTGGCTGTTAGAATTTCCTGAACAGTGTACAATGCTTTGTTATCCAGCAAGATGCTACCTAAAACCGACTGCTCTGCTTCTATATTCTGCGGTGGAACGCGATGTTTGACCCCTGATGAGTTTTCTTTCTTTCTCTTCATACTTCCGCTGTAACAACTACTTTAATTTCTGCAGTTATCCCTGGATGTATCCTTATTTTGACCGGAAATTCCCCCAAGCTTTTTATTGGTTCATCCAGAAGGATGGATTTTCTATCAATTTCCACACCTTGAGCTTGCAAAGCTTTTTCTATGTCTTTGCTATTTACGGAACCATAGAGTTTATCCTGTAACCCAACCCGACGGGGAATATAACATGTAAGACCGTGTATTTTTTTGTATTTCTCCTCGGCAATTCTCCTGATTCTAACCTCTTTTTGGGCTGTCCTTTCTCTTTCCCGTTGCAGTTGGGTAACATTTTCCAACGTTGCTTCTCGAGCCAAACCTTTAGGGAAGAGAAAATTTCTTGCGTACCCATCGGATACATTTATCACTTCGCCTGATTTTCCCAAGCCTTTTACATCTCTTGTCAGTATAACCTTCATGTTCTTTTTTGAATTTGCCTTCCCTTAATTTTATTGCAGATCAGGGCTGCTAATATGTTTTCGGAAATTCACCCATAAATCGAAAAGGCCAAGCAGAATAACCGGAATCAACAAATACTGTTGGAACACGAGAAACATGTAAAAAACATACCTCAAGATACGTGGAACATTTTTAGTTTTGAAAAAATATGCGATTATTGCTACCCCCTGAATTAAATATACCATAAGACAGATCATAAGTCCATTTATCCCGACCCATTTCAGAGTGGTTGTGGGAAGTATAATACACGTTCCACTTGCTATGAAAAACCATACATACCAATCAGGGGCTTTCCATTTTGTTAGGTCTCCAAACGAAGGACTGGGTAAATTATTCATGATAAGGATCTCTCTGGCAGATACAATATTCAACCATACAGTTAAAGTTATGCTAATTAATGCAAGCGCCGGTGATGTGTAGGTTAGAAAAGTAATTATTTCTTCAGTGTTTTCCTTTATTTGGGAAATCTGCTCCGGCAGGATGTCCATACGGCTGTAGAGATCAACACTTTTCTTGATGGTTGCGGCAATATAACCTTTTACTACCTCTAGTGGGGGGGTGTTTGTTTGGTAACTGTAGAATAGAATAAAAAGGAACAATGCTGAGAACCCAAAAAGTGAGCACAAGAAAGTTGTCTTTTCAATGCTTAGGTTTTTTTCGAATAACTCTGAAAGGACGATCCCTAATGACACGAAAAAGATAAAAGGTAAAAAGGACAATGGGGAAACAGCTATTGTTCGAGAGATACCATGTGTTATTAAAAAAGCGAGCGTAACTGTAATCGCACCGCCAGTACGACCGACTTTTGCAAACAATAAGACAATGGGTAACGGGATCATAACCAGTATAAATGATCCTATTAAGGGAACAAAAATTGCTGTTAGGGTTAATAGGGAAAGAAGTAAAGTATTCTTTAAGACAGTTTTTAAAGCCTGTGCTATTTTTTTTGCATTGTTCATCATGGCCCGCTTTTAGTTAAATTTGGAGTTTCATTCCAAGTTTCCCAATTTTCAGCGGGCTAAAAATAACCTTATTCAGCCTTCCCTTATTATGAAAGGAAGCAGTGCTAAGATCCTGGCTCTTTTTATAGCAACAGTTAGGTTTCGCTGATGCTTGGCACAGTTACCTGTGATGCGCCGGGGCATAATCTTGCCTCGTTCAGTGATAAATTCTTTCAGAATGGTAGGGTTTTTATAATCTATCTTGATGTTGGAATCCGTACAGAAGCGACAGAATTTCCTCCTATGGAAATACTTCTTTTGGACTTTTGTTTGTTTCGCTGCTTTGGCGTTGGTCACGATTTTCCTCCATTAATTCTCTATTTTAAAAGACTTTGTTTTAACCTTCAAGCGGGGGAGATGTTTTTTGTTGAACCCTAGCGATTGTGGCTTCTTCTTTTACGCCGATTGGTTCAGTCTTTTCCGAAATATTACTCGACAGATCTTTCTGTATGGAGTTACTGTCAAAGCGATCTTCTGTTCTTACTGTGATGAACCTGAGTATCCGTTCGTCAATCTTAAAGTTTCTTTCTAGTTCCTTAGGAACTATAGGTTGACCTGCATAGTCCAATAATACGTAATAGCCCCTCAGATGCTTTCTAATTTCATAGGCCAATTTTTTCCTTCCCCATCGTTCAACATTAATGGGGACCCCCTTTTTTTCTTGGATGATTCCAATATAGTTATCAATTATGTTTTGAATCTCTTCGTCAGAAAGGTCTGCGTTAATAACAAAAACGGTTTCGTACCTTCTCAAGGTTATCCTCCTTTCGGCTCTATAGTCCAGGTAGTAAACCTGAACAAGGAGTCTTTGTTATTTTAGTTTTGAGAGCGGTCCTCTACCATAAGTTCCATTTCAAAATCAAGTTCAAATGATAAGTTTTTACAATCTGAGAACTTGATATTCTATGTTGAGTGATGTAAGTAGAACTCTTAAAGCTTAAAGAAAACGGAGAGGGGAACGGTGACATGGCTACAGTGATGCCGGAAAGTGAGGGAGTTAAAAAAGCAATAAAATGGATATCTGCGTGTATAGAAGAGGATAGCAGCCAATCTCTCAACAAGCTTATTGAGAAAGCTGCACTCCAATTTGATCTTTCCCCATTGGAGACGGATTTCCTTTTTAATTTTTTTAAGAAACGATAGTTTTGTACACTCAATTTGGTGGTCTGTAGTCCATCATAGATGTGGTTTTGGACTTAAAAATATACGTCTGTTTATTCGTACTCCGCTACCTTTTCTTCACCTGACAAAACTCTAAGGCCCCCTTCGGCGAGGGCTTGCATTTCATCCTCTCCGGGAAAGACAAAGACGGGTGCAATAAATTTCACTCGATCTTCAATCCAGTTGATGAGCATGGAAGAATGGGCTAACCCACCTGTAATTACTATGGCTTCGAGTTCCCCTTTTAAAACTGTGGCCATGGCCCCGATGTCTTTTGCAATCTGGTAAGCCATAGCCTCGTATATGAGTTTTGCCTTCTCATCTCCTTTGGAGATCATTTCTTCTATTTTTTGGGCGTCGTTGGTTCCGAGGTAAGCGGTAAGCCCTCCCCGTCCAACCAGGTAACTTTCTAATTGTTTTTTTTCGTATTTGCCCGAAAAGGCTAGATTTATAAGCTCTAAAGAGGGCAAGCCCCCGGCCCTTTCAGGTGTAAAGGGTCCCTCTGAAAGACCGTGGGTGCAATCGATAACTTCTCCTTTTCTGTGTGCTCCAATGGTTATACCTCCACCGATGTGTGCCACCACACAGTTAATTTCCTCATATCTTTTCCCCAGTTGCTTTGCCAGGCGTCTTGCCGCTGCTTTCTGGTTTAAAGCGTGAAATGCGCTTTTCCTTTCCACTTCGGGAATGCCCGAGATCCTGGCAATGGGTTGGAATTCATCTGTGCTTGGTGCATCAATTACAATCGCCGGCTTTCCCGTTTTCTCGGATAAACGGAGTGCCATTGCTGGTCCTAGTGCTGAGGGGTGTTTACCGTATTTCCCCTCTATGAGGTCTGAACACATTTTTTCATTTATGCGGTATGCCCCAGCTGGAGATGGTTTCCCCAGTCCTCCACGACTGACTATCAGATCAATTTCCTCTGGTGGAATCCCTTTTGTTAGAATAAAGTTGATAACGTCTTCTTCTCTTCGAGGTAGCTGGTCCTCAAGGGTGGAAAATTTTGATAGCTCTTCGGCTGTATAACGTATGGTGTCCACAGCGATTGCCTTTTCACCTTTGAAGATGGCTACTTTTGTTGACGTAGAACCAACGTTGATGACTAACAGTTTTTTTGCAGGCTCCATGAGTATGTCCTCCATTCAGGCGATGAGGGCTGCAAGGGCAAGCTCAACAACTCTGTTTTCTTGTGAAACGAATGGTACATTGAGAACCACAGGTTTTAAAGATCCAAGTAGTACACCAGCGGTCTGCATTCTTCCAAAATATACTAACGCTTCGGCGAGTAAATAGCCAGTGTCGATTTCAGGAAGAATATATATATCAACATTACCGGTTACAGGGCTATCTACCCCTTTGCGCGCAGCAGCTTCTTTACTAAGGGCACAGTCTATATCTAAAGGACCCTCTATTATGGCACTGCCAAACTGACGTCTTTCTCCCATTTTGGAAAGTATAGCCGCGTCAATGGTAGAAGGTATGTTGGGGTTTACCTGCTCTATTGAAGAAAGGATCGCTACGTTGGGTTTTTCCATACCTAAGAGCCGGGCGAGTTTCAGTGCATTTTGAAGTATTTGTTGTTTTTCAACGAGGGTTGGTTCGTTGTTTATGAACGTATCGGTAACAATGATAAGTTTTTCTCTTTTCAAAAGTGAAAAAACTGATGCGTAACTTAATATAGTGCCCTTTTGAGCCAATTTGGTATCTTTTCCAAGAACTGTTTCGAAAAAATCACCGTTGTTGTTTTCACCCTGTATTAAAGCATAACCATTGTTATTTAAAACCAGTTCTATGCCCTGGGCAACAGCCTCATGTTTGGTGCCTGTTACTTCATAAGCGACTTTATCTGAGGGTAGTGAAGAGGCCACAGAGCTTATCAGACGGGATTCCCCCAGCAGGAGAACTTTGGATACGATGTTTTCTGAAATTGCATTACGTAAGACAGGAATATCCGATTCACCTGGATTTGCTAAAACTGCACAGCTCAAAGGTTTTTTCTTTGCTGATATAATTAGGTCTGCAAAAGTTTTTATCATTTATCCTACCTCCCCTTCCATTCTGCTCGCAAGGGACACACACATCGCCAATTGCTGTACAATGTTGTCCGCCGTATCAGCTCTTGATGGTATACACACAGGACCTCTGGAGGTAGCGACTAGAGAACTCCGGGTCACATCGAGGAAAAAATCGAGTTTACATATCACATTTCCTGTATCCAGCCTGGGCATTAGTAATATGTGAGGTATCTCGTTCAGGTTAATGCGACTGTAGTCCACATGTTCCTGAGAAGATCCCATGAAAATCTCCGTGAAGGATGTCACAGGAATTATTTCACAGGGTCCGAATACTCCTTCTGTAGCCATTTTCTTTAGCTCTTCAGCGTCGATATAGGAGGTGAGCTTACCCCCAACAAAGGGTCTCTGACCGGAAAGAACGGCAATTTTTGGTTTTGGATAACCCAACAAGCGGTATACAAATACGGCATTCTTAACAAGGTCAACTTTTGTTTTCAAATCAGGTCTTATATTAACGCCAGTATCGGTGAAAATTACCAAATGATCTACGCCCGGTATTTCCCAAAAAGTAAGCACGCTCACCTTCATACCTGATGAGATCTTGGCTTCATTGCGGATAATGGCTCTGTAAATGTAGGAAGTGGGTATTTGCCCTTTGCCTGCTATAGGTACAGCACCGGAAAATAGCATTTCAATACCCAAATCTGCGATGTTCTGTGGATCTTCTGCATGTATTTTCTGAAAAGCATCTATACTGAAACCAATTTTTTCGGCCATGATGGCTATTTTACGTTCGTTGCCTACGAGGATCGGTTCAACGTATCCAAGTTCATGACTCTTTTTCACAGCTTTCATGAATTCTTCGTCTTCAGGAGCAAGGACTGCCAGTTTCTTAGGCCCTTTTTCTCCGGCCTCAGTCTCAAAGTCTTTAAGCGCTCTGATCATCCTTATTAACCTCATTTTTTGCCGATTCTACTGGAAAAAATTATAGAAGTAAAATATATTATTGGTCTACAATTGATATCCATAAAATATCAAATATGGAATTGAGACATCTACGTTACTTTATCGCCGTTGCGGAAGAACTTCATTTTGGCAGGGCTTCCAAGAGGTTAAACATATGTCAACCACCCTTAAGTCAGCAGATAAGGCGTCTCGAAGAGGAGATAGGTGTACAACTTCTGTATCGAAATAGACGCAATGTGGAACTAACTCCGGC